>DATIIX010000001.1:0-3214 GCA_035479175.1 Saccharimonadales bacterium (SeqCode)
ATCACAGCTGCTGGCAGTGATCATAACGTGGCTGATAAAAACTACATTGCAGCCATAGTAGAAGCTATCTAGTGTTATATTGCAAATATCTGGACTACAGAAGCATCGACATCACTGGAGATGTTCATGCACTATACACTACCCAGGGTGATACGATTATTATCTTTGGCTTCATTAGTACACACAGTCAGCTATATTAAGACCTGTACCGCACTCAATTTCAGTTGTGATAAGATGCACGCCGGGCCTCCACGCATAAGACTTCGACGCTTAGTTTTCTGCTGATACAATTGCAGTATGACGAATTTTAAGTTGCTTATATGCAAAACTTAAGCGACCTGTTAAGTCTAGAGGAAATAAAGCGCCTGTCCCTGCCCTCTAACTTTGCATATGGCAAGGCTATATGTGACCGGGGAGCAGTGGAGCTTATACATAAAGAGCCAGCTGCAGCAGAAGCCTGGGTCGGGGGACTGGATGGAACGGTTATTGAAGGAGCTGGCTCACGCCGCCGTACACAGTTATATGTATCCCCAAAAGGTCTGGCGTGGCATTGTACTGGCAACCCCAAAAATCACGATATTTTTTGCAAGCATTGCGTAGCGTTAGCGCTTGCCCTCCTTGGCGATCGTTAGCCTATCTGCATGTATAGGTTCAATTGCGATAGCGTGCACGATGGTCCTCATACTTGCAACTACACTAGCATTATATTATTAATTATCTATGTTACACACTCCCGGCGGCGGTTCAAATGACATACTACACCGTAACCTAGAACCATATCTACAGTCTCACGTAACGAACGACCAGGCCCTCGTTACCTGGAAAGAAGGACCACGAACCGGCGAAACATATGATAGCGTAGCACTAGCCGAGTGCGACTTCTCTACTACCCCGAGCATCGAACATATAGAAGAGCAAATCGTCGAACGTTTTGCAGAACATCAGGCAAAGGATATTAGCCCCGATACGTACATACCTAATGAACGCGAGCGAGTATGGCGAGCAGTAGGCGAGGCTATAACTATTCTGTATAAAGCGTATTATGGCACCCCTTCTTTAGGGAACGGCATTGAGCTGGCACAAATGTTCGACCTGGACGGTAAAGGTGAGGCATACAATATGTTTTCGAACAAAATAATCAAAGATGGACGACGAGCCTATCTTGCCGAGCTCGGCTTGCGCCACGACATTAGAGGGCTAGACATATCACATGGCGATTCGATGACTGGAGTACATATGGCAAGTGATCTCTGCTTCGCAGGAGATGGTGATCTCGCTGAATATTCGAGCATGGCACTGACACATAGCACTGTTACCGACATTACTCCGGCAATAATCCAAATGAAGGCCCTTGCATGCGACGACGCTAGAGCAAGGGCGAATCTTAGTAAAATGTCAGGCGAAAATAAACGCGGCCGAGCCAGCGGAGGCGAATATGTATTTTTCTGGCCAGATGACAGCGTTACCGAGACTCAACCTTTTACGAAGGCTTTTGACCCATACGCAGGTCTTGAGTTACCTGCGGTCTGGGGCATTAAAAATACGAAACCTATGGAAGATGCAGGCCTCGTAATCAAGAACGGGCATTGGCAAAATGAAAAAAGGGTAGCCGGAGCAGTCCCTCTGGAGTTTTATTCGAACTTGTGGGTTCCCCCCATGGCTGTCGAACGACATACCAAATTGCTTACCTCCCACGGCTTCGGCCATATACAAGTCTCGCCTTTTCCAAAGCTTCTTTCCCGGCGGACTGCTACCTAATAGACAAGCAAAGCGTCTCCGATTCCCTTATCCAAAACCTGTGCATACTGTATATTGATATACAGAACCGTTTTATTAGCAGTGGTGGTGGAAGTGCTATGAAAATCAAAAACGTTGTAGGGACAGCAGTATCTCTGGCATTGGCTTTTGTTGCACTAAGTGCGTCCCACCCGGTATACGCAGCTGGCGCAAACTGTACCTGGACCGGCGCAGTTAACACTTCTTGGAACACAGCCGGCAACTGGAGCAGCTGTAACGGCACCAGACCCCAAAACGGGGATAATCTAATTTTTGACACCACTAGTCTTGCAAGCAACAAGATCTTGAACAACAATATTTCAAACTTGTCGGTGGGCTCTATTACGTTCACTGGCGGTGGATCGCATAATTATACGGTCATGGGCAACGACATAACCTTGTCCAACGGGTTTTCTGATTCTACATGCAACTTTAACTCGTTAGATATTGGCATTACCTTATCGGCCGACCAAAGTTTTACCGCAACGGGATGTTCCCCGAGCATTGGCACTAGTTCAAAGGACTTAAACATTGGTAGCTATCACCTGACGCTGAACGGATCGCAAGGTATAGACATGGAATCGCCTTTTGTGGGGGATGGAACGATAACAATCAGCACAACCACCCACCCATTCACCTTCTTTGATGCCGATAGCCCTAACTTCAGCGGCCATATAAATATCAGTGACACCCGGTTGATTTTTAACGTTGCCCAACCAGACGCTTTAGGCACCGCCGACATTACGATAAACGACGATGCCGTACTGCAGGAAAGCTATAATACCTCGAACAGCTACACATTCGACAATGACATTACGTTAATTGGTGATGGCGGTGGCAACAACGGCGCCATTAACTTGCACGACTTTACCGGCAGCGGCACCAGCACGCTGACTTTTACCGGAAAGGTTACGCTTACGGGCGACGCTACAATTGACCTAGATAATGCGAACGCAATATTCTTGAGCCGGCCGGTTGGCTGTGGCTACACGATTACTAAGTCCGCCGGATCGGGCGGCAGCGGCGGATCGCTCATTGGAAACCTCACTGGCAGCTGCCCGGCGACCAGCACAGATAATTACACCTGGACAAAGCAAACGTCAGCGCCGTCTACCGACTGGCAAGGGATTGCCGGATCGAGTGATGGGAAATACCTGGTCAGCGCTGTTTGGAGTGGTGATATTTTGACGTCGAACGACTACGGTGCGACCTGGGTGGACCGGAGTTCGGCGGGCTCGCACAACTGGGTGGGCGTTGCCTCTTCGGCAGACGGGGCGCACTTGGCGGCGACTGCTTACGGCGGGGATATATGGACTTCGAGTGACTATGGGGTTACCTGGGTGGACCGGAGTTCGGCCGGGGCTCATGATTGGAACTTCTTGGCCTCCTCAAGCGACGGGTCGCATCTAGCAGCGACCGCCAATGGGGGTGATATTTG
>DATIIX010000002.1:0-2438 GCA_035479175.1 Saccharimonadales bacterium (SeqCode)
AAGGCGAATCAGTCCAGGATGAATTCATGTTGCTTGTCGAAGAAGTTGGTGAGCTGGCAAAGGCAATGCGTCCGCTCAATGGTATCACCTATGCAACAGATTCACAGAAGCTAGAGCTTGAGCATGAAGCTGCTGATGTATTCTGGCTACTTACGTGTGTTTGCAATAGCCTTGGCATTGATCTCGCTGAGGCGGTGCGTTCAAAAGAGGCGAAAAACAATACACGCATCTGGAAGTAAGAGTTACATATGAAGGTTACCGGGCTCTCATCGCAACAAAAAGACCCGAATCGCATCAATATTTTAGTTGATGGCAAATTCAGATTCAGCCTCGATATTTCCCAGGTTACCGACCTGGGAATTCGAGTTGGCAAAGAATTCACAGAAGAGAAGCTAGATGAATTTGAAGTCGAGAGTCAATTTGGTAAGCTGTATGCCAGAGCTCTTGAATATTGTATTATGCGGCCGCACAGTGCACGTGAAGTACGAGACTACTTGTATAGGAAGACGCGCACTACTCAGGTACGAAATAAACATACAGGTAAGGTTAAAGAACGGCCAGGTGTGAGTATAGAGCTCACCACACGCGTATTCGAGAGACTTTTGGATAAAGGCTATATCGACGATACCAAATTTACGCACTGGTGGGTAGAAAATAGGAACCAGCGTAAAGGTGTAAGTCGGCGCAAACTGCAATCTGAATTGTCTGCGAAGGGAGTGGCCTCTGGCATCATCGAAGAGGCCATTGCGTCAACAGAGCGCAATGATGGCGATGAACTTGCAAAAATCGTAAGCAAAAAACGAGCAAAATACCCTGATAACCAAAAATTTATGCAATATTTAACGCGCCAAGGGTTTAGCTATGACGATATCAAGTCTGCGCTCAACAAGGGGGATGATTAAGAGGCTTTTGTATCACTCGATTCAGGCGTTGGCGAGTTAGACTTACGAAACGGATTAACGTAGCTGCCAACGACTTCATGGAGTTCTGGCTCTGGCGCCTTCGCTTCGCTATGCACGACGATAGTATCATCGTTGATTTCGATAATCTGAGATCGATGAATGAGAAGCTCGGTATCATTGAAGCTTTTGAATAATGGCCGGCGAACGGTGAGCTGCTGTATGGTAAATGTGCTAGTCTCGAGCGTGAAGTCAATAACCTTGCCAAGCTTGCTTCGCTTTTCGTCTACGACAGGCATGTCAAGCAGTGAGAAGTTAAGGTTATAAATCTCATTAACCTTAAGGACATCTTCTGGATGAATAAACTCATCTGTAGAATCAACAATGAAGCCGAGATCACTGAGCTCACGCACATCGGCGATACGAAGCAACCATATCCCGTCTTCAAGTGATGATCCCTCTACAATGTAGGCGATAATAGCGAGCGTCGCTGGGTCGATGATTGCAGACTTTGTTTGAGCAATTTCACCACCTGTCTGCAGGCCCATCACTGGCGCTTTAGTGAGCGTGGATCCAAGAAGCATCATATGTTGATTACTCCTGGAACGGGTTAGTTCGGCCCGCTGGTAAATTGATTGGTGTTGGAACGTCATTTGCACTGTGAAGTTTGTCAATACGATCAATCGTCTTTTGATCAAAACTACTTGGTGTAGTACTATTTGTTGACTGCGCATCAGTGGTTACTCGGTACAGCATGAATGTTGCGGCTGAAAGCCCACCAAGTACAAAGAAAGTAAAAATCAAAACATGATAGCGATGCAAAAAATGTACCAAGCTATGGCTTATCTGTTGTAGGGAGAGATCGGACTTCATTAGCGTACGTATACCTCGATTGTTAGAATGTCGCTACTGACTTGATTCGGGTTTTTATCATCACTGGAAGCAGAGATGCCAATCTGAGAAATCTGCATACGGAACAGACTTTGCTCAATAAGGTGGATGAAATCAAGCATCGCAAGGTAATTAGTCGGATTTTTTATGGTAACATTTGCGGTCATTGATTTTACACCCGCCGGTGCTGCGGTGGTCGCAGCCGATCCGGTTACAGGGGGCGCCGTAGTGCCTCCGACAGCCGTAGTCGTCGGGGTGGTGAATGCAATGTTTGTTATAGCCAGACCCGCCTCGCTAGCGTACTTGTTAATGTCATTAATCACCTGATCCTGATACACGTAGCTCATACTTTCGGCCGCCAACTGGTTAGCGCGGTTAATAGCGTCCGCGTTTGATTGCAGGAACTTCTTTGTCGCGACAAGATCCTGCACGCTTGACTGGCTTGACTGGGCTTTTGCCGCCACGTCCTGTGCGGCGATGACGAATAGCTTGAGTTGACCATATCCGAAAGCAAACATACCAATGCCCAGAATGGACAAAATAATAAGACTCAGGGCGAGGATAATGCGAAGCTTGACTGGTGTCATATTTTTCAATTTCATTGTGCCAGTGCCGCTTTGGAATAAGTTACATTATATATTGCAGTGA
>DATIIX010000003.1:0-5794 GCA_035479175.1 Saccharimonadales bacterium (SeqCode)
AGCGCCACCAAACACCGGCATATTCGCCCCCGTCAAAAGATTAAGGATGACAATCATCATCGGAAGTCCGATCGTCATGTACGGATCAATGTGTTTGAGCGGGTTAAACGACAATCTCCCCAGTAGTCGCGCCGTCTCGTCCCCTAGCTTTAATGCGATAAACCCGTGCGCAAGCTCATGGAGCATCATTGAGACAAGAATAACGCCTAAAACAGTAACAAGATATACGATTTCCATTCCCCCTATTGTAGCACACGCTACCCCTTGACGAAGATGCTTGATGAGCGTATACTATAAAGGATTGTTATAAAATTAAGTGTAAGTGGAACTATCAACTATGGCAGCACGCTGTGAACTCACCGGTAAGGGCAAACAATTCGGCCACAATGTCAGCTTCTCTTTGCGCCGTACAAAGCGCGTTTTTAAGCCAAATCTTCAAAAGAAGACATTCGTTGTAGACGGCCAGAAGATTACTATGACCCTTTCTACTCAAGCTATCCGTACTCTCAAGAAAAAGGGTATCCTAGCTACCGCTTAATAAGTACTGCTTATTAAGCAACAAAATACCGCCGCAGAGTTGTCTGCAGCGGTATTTTTTGAGTAGCTTACTTGCACACTAACTACGAATAAGTTCAATAATAGTAAGTGCACCCGGGAGAGACGAATTCCCCTTGATCTTATACTTAGTCATTGTTTCAACTGGTACACCGAGTTCTGACACAAATAGAGCTAATTCCTCCTGAGGTACCTCATATTTCAATGCTGAATCAGCATAGTGAACGGGAACTACAGCCTTTGGCTCAATTGAGCGCGTAAGTGCAGCAGCGCTCGTAGCATCAAGTGTATAGCCACCACCGCCAACCGGGAGAATAAGAACATCAACAACCCCAATTGCTTCAAGTTGATCCTCGTTAAGCTTTGCATCAATATTACCAAGTACCGCAACTTTCACATCACCACACTCAATACGATATATTGTAGAAAGCTTCTCCTGATCGGGAGTATCGATGTGACGTGTTGCTGCAATACCATGAATAGTAAAGTCACTCACTTCATACTCACCCGGGCTGTCAATAATAATTCGCGCATCTGGGTTTTTTACACTAAAGCGGGTTTCGGTAGCAAGCTCCACCTCATCCTTAGTCTTGATATCCTTAAGCCCAACAAGTGAGAGTTTAGGGTCGGTCGTCAATGAAACCTTCTTAGTTGAGAAAACTACTGTATTACCACCCTTATACTCTAAATCAAACATATTGTTCCTTAATTTATTTACTTAATATCTCATCAACATCGGTCAATATAGCATGCTTGTTATTGAGAATGTCATTGATGAAGCGATCGTGTACACTGAGCCTATAATAAAACTCATCGTAGGTCAGGATAGTGTACGCAAGTTCCCTGCCTTCAGCTGACTCAATCGCATGGATTGCAGCCTGAATCTTTTTCTCCGACAAATCACCGACGAGAAGCAAGTCTACCCCGCTCGCCGATCCATCAACAAGCATACCGGCGATAACTGCAACTCTAAGGCCCGCAAGATCTTTAATTGCCTTTTGCCACTCGCTCGACTTCGAGTCCTTTTTAAGTGGCTCAGACTTCTGATCTGCAAAGATTGTACGAAGCGGTACGTAGAAGTCATATCGTTGATTTACTTCGTAATACAGCTTATTGTCTGTATTTTTGCTCGTAATGATACCCACGTCAAGCATATTAGAAAGCTCGCGACGAACTGAATTAATCTGTTCACCAATAAGTCGAGTTATCTCTCGCACATAAAAGGCTTTACCCGGATTATTCAAAAAGAGATGCAGTAACTTTACACGAGTTTTTGAACCAAATAATGCATCAATCATCCCTTATATCCCCTTCTGTACGTATGGTATCACAGATTACTCAGCTCATCTAGTCGTCGAGTAAGATACGTGTACGCATTGTCGAGGTCTGCCCAATAAATGTGCTCATTCCGCTTTAGCCAAGTAAGCTGGCGCTTTGCCAACTGCCAATCTCGTACAATAAACTTCTGCTCAAGCTCGTCCCTAGTTAGCTGACCATCTAAGTAGTAATGAATAAGTGGATAGATATTACCTGTCATAGCCTCGTTATCCCAACCGTACACTGCTGCAGCTTTTTGCGCCTCCTCAATCACACCATCGCGAAAAATAGCAGCCGCGCGCCCCTCAATGCGGCTCCTCAAGATATCTCTTTCCGTAGATATTCCAACAACAATAGTGTTTCCATCAAGCTCATGCTTCCTCTTTAAAAAGTGCCCATTTCGCAGTATATTATTAACAACATACCGCTTATTCTTTTTATTCTCTGGCAATGTAATGTTGTTAATAGAGCAATATTCATACAACTCATCAAGGCTTTGCATCATCAAGGATTCACGACGCCTGACATCATTTGCTTCACCAGGAAATTCAAAATCATACATAACAGCATCAACATAAAGCCCGGTGCCGCCAACAATAATTGGCACATGATCACGCGCTCTGATTTCTGCAATCTTCTCGCTTGCATACTGCTGGAAATCAGCCGCAGTAAACCGCTCACCAGGGGTTACAAGATCAATACCCCAATGAGGTATTCCATCTTGCTCTTTAAGTGACGGCTTAGCCGTACCTATTGATAAATCTTTATATATTGCCCTGGAATCCGCAGAGATGATCTCACCCCCATAATGCTTTGCAAGCTTAATCCCGAGTGATGTCTTGCCACTCGCAGTAGGCCCAACAATTAAAACAAGCGGAGGTTCTGATCGAAATCGATTGGTCGCCATCGTCGTTCCCCAAAATTACATACATGCCAATTTTCATCACACTCAATGCCATCTTGCTCAAGGAGCTGTCGCTGCACCACTTGGCCACCATGGAACCCCACGGCAAGCCCTCCCTGAGCATTAACCAATCGATGCCATGGCAGATCTTCAGGGCCCTGGTGCGCAATACCACCAACAATTCTCGCAGCACGAGGTGATCCAGCCATCGCAGCGAGATCACCATATGTTGTTACTTTATCAGCAGGAAGATCTCGCATCAGTTGATAGACACGCTCACGTATGTTTTTCTCATATTCAAGATTATCCACTTACAGAGCCTTTAGATAGTCAGCAAGAGCGTTTAAAGCAACTTTCTCCTCGCCCTTTTGGGTACGCACACTTACTTCATGCGCTTCCATGTCCTTAGGGCCAACAATCAGTTGTACGGGGATTTTCATAGCCGTAGCCTCACGAATCTTTTTACCAAGGCTCTCATTACGATCATCCGTTGTGAATCGTACTTCGTTATATTTTACAGGTTTCATCACAACTAACCCCGATAATAATGATGCAATTTCATCAACATAAGGCTTTACTGCATCGTTAATCGTCAAGATTCGTACTTGCTCAGGTGCCGCCCAGAATGGGAACCAGCCACCTGTATGCTCGATAAAGACACTCAAGAATCGCTCAATACTACCAAGTAACGCACAGTGAATCATGATCGGCTGCTGCTTTGTCCCATCTTCCGCTGCATAAACCAAGCCAAAACGACCAGGTTGTACAAAGTCAAGCTGTACAGTTGCCACCTGGTGCTCACGGCCAATTGCGTCAGTCGCCATAAAGTCAATTTTTGGACCATAGAATGCAGCTTCGCCCTCTTGCTCAAAGTATTCAAGCTGGTTTTTCTCAACCGCTGATTTCAGCTGCGCCTGTGCTGACTGCCATAGATCTATGTCGCCAAGGTAACCATCACCATCATCACGATAGCTTAAACGTACACGGAGTTGCATACCAATCGTCTGGTAAAGCTCGCGCGCGCTCGCAAGGAGCCCATCAATCTCCTGCTCAATCTGGTCAGGTCGGGCAAACACATGGCTATCATCCTGTGTCAATGAACGAACACGGTTAAGGCCGCCTAATTCGCCGGTCTTCTCATCACGATAATCAGTCGTAGTTTCAAGGAAACGAACTGGCATATCACGGTAGCTACGAGGCTGGCTTGCGTAGATTTGCGTGTGATGAGGGCAATTCATAGGCTTCAGTGCCATTTTATCGTCCGTTTCTTGGCTTGTTACCAAAAATAGCTCATCACCAAACTTAGCCCAATGCCCGCTCGTCTCGTAAAGTGCTATTTTGGTAATATTTGGGGTCCACACTTTAGTAAAGCCACGTGCTTCACGAAGCTGATTAGAGAACGCTGCGACCTTCTCACGAAGCACCGTTCCACGAGGAGTAAAAAGTGGCAGACCCGCACCAACGAGCGGAGACATTGTATAAAGATCAAGCTCTTTTCCTAGACGGCGATGATCTCGGGCTTTTGCTTCTTTAAGCATCTTGAGGTGCTCATCAAGTTCTTCTTTGGTTGCAAATGCCACACCATAGAGGCGCTGCATCTGGGGGTTCTTCTCATTGCCACGCCAATACGCACCTGCAACACGCATTAACTTAAAGGCGCCTACCTTACCTGTACTTTCAGCATGTGGACCACGGCAAAGATCGGTAAAGTCACCATCAGTATAGAATGATACCTGCTCGACAGCGACATCGCCATCTGCAGCCAGCCCTAGCTCAGCTGCATCCAAATCCTTAGCTATTGTCGTACCTGTGCGGCGAAGATCATTCAAAAGCTCTTCTTTATATGGCTGGCTATGCTCTTTTGCCCAGTCAATTGCCTCGTCAACATTCTTCTCACTTCGTTCAAATGGGAAATTGCGCGCAATAATACCACGCATTTCTTTTTCAATCTTCTTAAAATCATCCTCAGAAATCTTGGTGTCCCCAAGATCAATATCGTAGTAAAAGCCATTCTCTACTACTGGACCTACACCAAATTTAGCCTGTGGCCATAAGTGCTGCACAGCCTGCGCAGTTATATGAGCCAAGCTGTGACGCATTGCATAAAGTTGCTCTTCGTTCATATAGAACCTCCTTTTAAATACAAAAAGCACGCATATCGTATACTTTACGTGCGTGCCTCGGTCCTGAAGCTCAGGAGGTTCCACCTTGGCTATTCTCTTACTCCGGTTCTTTTACATGGTACCGCAATCGCTTCTCATGGGCTCAAGAGATGGTTAGGCTCTATCATCGCTCTAGTAGTAGCATACCGTAAATACACTGTCGTTGCAATACCACCCCTGTTCTGGTATGATATCTATTGTTCCAGGTAACGTCGCCGATGCAAAGCATCAGTAGCTGAATAATACTTGGGCGATTAGCTCATTTGGCTAGAGCGCCACATTGACGTTGTGGAGGTGATAGGTTCGAATCCTATATCGCCCACCAAACAAAGACCGACCCCATCAAGGGGTCGTTTTTGTTTCTTACATTTCCCACATCCAATCCACAGTTTTCCACATCACTTTGGGATCATTTCTATATCACGCAATCCGCCTGGTGATATATCACCCGGGCCGCCCTATGATTGACATTTATTACTGCTTATGCTAGAATAAAACTATGAGTAAAGATACACCCCATGCATCAGAGATAAAAGCTCATAATCCAAGTTCTGCACTCGACCGTTTAACCCTTACATTTGAATATAACATCTCGTGGGCAGCTGAAAAGAAGTCCATTAAAGAACGAACTTCCTAATCCGGGTTTAAGCTAATAAAGAGAAGAGCGACCTTAGGCGTCGCTCTTCTTCTGTTTCATCAGTTCCTTATGCCGCTCACGCGAAGCCATTGTCGCCTTATCCGTAACGTCGAACTTATCAAGATACTTACCGAGCATCAGATGAGTCTGCGCATTTAGTGACGCGATAGCGCTATAGCAGATAGATGTTACTGGCATAAGTATCCACTGTAATACCAT
>DATIIX010000004.1:0-6323 GCA_035479175.1 Saccharimonadales bacterium (SeqCode)
CGGCCAAGCCACCGGGGCCAACCCCGAGCAATTTAGACAAATGTTGGACACTCCGGCCGACATAGCAGGCAAGCAACTAAGCAATCAAAAGACTCACTCCGCGACTATAGCGGAACAGTTGGTGCTGTACGAAGCGAAGGACCTCACGCACAATAATAATACTAAGTGCCGATCCGATAAGAACATAAAAGGTGACCAGGCGTGCTGGGAAGAAATGACCACCCGTAGTGTATTCCCACCCAATAATAAGGAGGACGCCAACTAGGCTACCAAGCGCAACGCGGCTCCACTCTACCAAGCGGCGTGTGTAAATCTGGCTTGAGTAAAGCCCAAGCGATGCAAAAATAAGAATCCAGATGGGTGCAACGGCGAGGAAGCTTGCAAGGTATTCTTTAGCGTACACTGTATGCAAAAGCACACGGTGGTCGAGTTGTGTGCGAGCATAGTAGGCGATGCCAAACACAAGTGCGAGCACGATAAAATCGGCTGCCATGAGTATGAGACTGTAGAATTTTGTATTTCTCGATGGCATATTGTAGGGATTAGTATACCACTGTCAGTAGGTTTTCGGTACAATCAGGGCAGCATGAAGCACGTACGGTTACAACATATAATAGCCTGGCTCCTCCTTACTATTATGGGATTGATAGTTATCCATGCGCCGCTAACGGTGTTTCTTGGTACCAGATTTCCACAAATCGCCGAGGGTATAAAGGCCTGGAAAGAAGTGCTGATGCTTATAGCATTTGTGTTGCTGACTATCGACTACATACGTCGCAAAGCGCTATCTGCAGCATTTAATGACAGATTACTCTGGCTAATCAGGGGCTATGTTATATTACACCTTGTACTTCTACTAGTGTACCGTTTGCCTGTAAACGCGGTAATCGCCGGATTAATGATTGATCTTCGCTACCTCGTGTACTTCCTGTTGGTATACCTATTCCTGAAGACCTATCCGTCCTATAAAGAATCGTTCCTGCGAGTCGCAATGACGGGTGCTGTGATTGTGGTCGGATTTGCAGTACTACAACTGGCGTTGCCACATAACTTCTTGGCGTACTTTGGCTATGGTGATACAACAATCCAGCCGTATATTACCATCGATAGAAATCCAGCATTCGTACGCGAAAACAGTACGCTTCGTGGGCCTAATCCACTCGGTGCTTATGCAATTATGGTATTGAGTGGTGTGGCTGCCTACTGGGTGATGCAGCGAAAAAGGCTAAACGATAATACGCGCACGACACTCATATTTTTTGCCATTGCAGGGCTTATTTCGTTAATTGTGAGTTATGCCCGAAGTGCATGGCTTGGTGCTGTTATTGCACTGGTTGCGGTATTTGCCATTAAAAATAAGGGCATCGTTACATGGCGAAAGGCTGGGTATGTTGCTGTTGCAACAGTAATATTTGGCGCGCTTGTTTACGGTGCGCGCAGTTCTAGCCTAGTGCAAAATACGCTCATTCACAATAATCCAACAACAGGCTCTTTGGTGGACTCTAACACCCAGCACCTTGAATCAGTCACGAGCGGCCTAGCCTCAATGTTTTTGCATCCACTTGGGCAAGGGGTGGGCAGTACTGGGTCGGCGTCGTTATTCACAGATAATCCAACCGTCGTGGAAAATCAATTCCTGTTTGTCGCACACGAGGCCGGCTGGCTTGGCCTTGCGTTATTCGTTGCGATTACCTGGATGGTTCTTGCGCGACTATGGCATAAGCGATCCGACTGGATGGCGCTCGCTGCATTTAGCAGCGGCATTGGCTTGATTGTTGTAGGTTTACTGCTACCCGTATGGGCTGATGACACAGTGTCGATTGTATGGTGGGGGCTTGCCGCAGTGATCTTGGCGGACGGAAAGGGGACAAATGGAAAAGCGACCAACAAAAAAACAAAAAGAGCTGCTTAACTTTATTGATGGATTTATTAAAGGCAACGGCTATGGGCCGAGCTACCGCGAGATTATGCGTGCGCTTGATTACAAAAGTGTATCGACCGTTGCAACACATGTTGATGGTCTCATTCAGCGCGGCTGGCTACATAAGCGCGACAACGAAGCACGCACACTAGAGGTAGTAGCTCCAGGTGATGAGCCGAACCCAGCTATAGCGGCTGGAATCGTATCCGAGGGAGAGAAAGAGATCCATGCGAAACTCAGAGAATTACAAAAGCACCCTGACGAAAACGCTAATGATACTGCAGTGCTTTTGCGTACACTCGTGATTCTAGGGTACGAGCCAAAAACCGAAATAGCATAGAGGTAATGGTATACTAGAGACATATGCGACAGTTTGTAGCAGAGGTGCCACATCTTGTTATCGCGAAGATACAACATGTGGGCTGGAGGAAATTGCTCGGAGGTACGATCGCGGTTTTCTTTGGAGTAATGATACTCGTGCAACTTTTCTACCCGGCAAATACATTGTTGCCATACACTAAGGTTGATGGCATATCGGTTGCAGGCAAGACTAAGCAGCAAGCTATCGCTATACTCAATAAGGCGTATGCCGATCATACGATTGCAATTTATATGGGATCTGGCAGAGAGCCAGTAACTTCGCCAAAACTGTCTGATGTCGACGGCGAAGTGGATAATACTACGCGTATTAACAATATGGACTATCCATGGTACATGCGACTTGTTCCGACCTCACTCTTTTGGTCGAGTCAAAAGATGGCAACCACACCTGCACCTAACTTTGGTGATAAATTCACTCTATATATAAGCAAGAAGCTGATGCCCAACTGCCAGCAACAACCAGTGAATGCCACACTTAGAGCCGGTAATGGTAAATTGTCACTTGTCCCAGCAGTGACAGGCGGGTCATGTGCAGAGGCGGATGTTATTACAAGTATTAAGGCCATTCGGCCAACACTTACCGCTAAGACGGCAGTAAAAGTTGCGCTTAGCGAGCACAAGCCGGATGTCTTAGATAGTGCCGCCACCGAGCTTGCGGATACACTAAACCTTCGACTGAAAGCAGGCACAATATTGCTTGTTAATAGTAATCAGGTCACTATTACAGCAAATGACTTACTTGCTTGGCTCGATTTTACGGCAGACAGTAATAAATTAATCGCTAAAGTGAATATTGATCGCGCTAGCGATTGGCTGAATAAAAATGTAGCTGCAAAGGTGGCTGTTGCTGCGGGCATCAGCTACGTAAAAACACTCGACTTTACCGAGCTATCGCGCATACAGGGTGCCCCTGGTAGGGCAATTGATATAGCCGCGACGGTAAGCTCATTGCAGCAAGTTGTAGATGGCGCAAACACCGCAGCAGCCGTTGCAACAAAGACTGTCCCACCAAGCGAGCAATACACTCGAACGTACAGCCCTGACGATGCTGGCCTTTCTGCGCTAATGACAAATTATGCGCATGATCACTCAGGCATGTTTGGCATATCTATGGTAGAACTTGACGGGCAACGCCGCCGTGCCAGCTTTAACGGCGAGAACCAATTCGTAACAGCGAGTACATACAAGCTATTTGTAGCCTACGAATTACTCAAGCAAATTGACGCCGGCAAACGTGATTGGGATAGCAACGCGGCATGCTTTAATAAAATGATTAGCCAAAGTGACAATGCTTGCGCCGAAAGTTTTTTAAACATGTTGGGTCTTTCGACAATCACTAATGATATCCAGGCGATCGGACTTAAGAACTCGACATTCATGAAAAATGGTGGTCCATATACAACTGCAAATGATCTTACGCTAATGCTTGGTATGATTGCAACAGGCCAAAATTTCTCGAGTACTAACCAGCAACGGCTCGTTGCGGCAATGGAGGGCAACGTATATCGCCAGGGCATCCCAGCGGGCGTGCAAGGCTCGGTTGCCGATAAAGTAGGATTTCTAAATGGGCTATTCCACGATGCGGCAATTGTATACGGGCCGCACGGTACATATGTACTCGCAATTATGACCGATGGCAGCAGCTGGGCCACAGTTGCCGACCTTGCAAAACAAATTGATAATTTACACGCTCAGTAATATTTACAGATACAGTCCAATGCTGTACAATAGCCCTTGTATTCATCCCCGGGGTGACGCACCTTACATTACTATTCCGGCATAGCTCAGTGGTAGAGCGGATCGCTGTTAACGATTAGGTCGCTGGTTCGAGCCCAGCTGCCGGAGCCAAGAATTTATTTCATTACAATAAGCCATCATTCCGAGTAGCTTTTTTGTATTTCCGCCTCAGTAAAGCGGACTTATCCAATAAGATTCCATCTTTTATGGTATAACTGTTAACTTAAAGTAAATAATTAGCGTATTCTTAAATTCTAGTAAAAATCCTATTGCTAATATATTTTGCGTCGTATATGCTGAAAGCATCAAAGTTGTGGAGGGGGTTCTATGGCGCGAAGTGTGTTAGGTGTAATTAGTAAAATCAAAAAAACGAAAGCACGTGCTAGTCGCGCGCTTATTTTGTTCTTAGTGCTCACATTAACCTTTGGTCTTGTGCAACCAGGGGCTTCAGCAGCATTAGCCGAATCGGCAAATGCACGAAAGTTCAATACGAATTTCAAACTCGATCCACTAAAGTCAAAAGACGCTCAGCCTACAACGAACTTAACACAACAAACAGGCGGCCCATTAACGTTGCCGACCATCAAAGATCCGAAAAGTCATAAATATGAGGATACGAGTAAGCGTACGGCATTTACTTCGACCTATGTGAATAATGACGGTACAAAAACACTCGAGTATACACCACGCCAACAGAACTTTAATGATGGCAGGGCGTGGCAAAAGATTGACAATAAACTGTCAGATAACAGCAAGCCTGCACCAACTCCAACTCTCTGGGAGTCTATTACAAACAGCGCTCCGAAAGCCGTCGCGCCTACTGAGTTTACCGGAAAATCAGGCATCATAGATGCTCAGATGAAATCGCTTGCAAATGGTATTAGCTTTGTCGTAAATAACAGGAAAATTACCATGACACCTGTAGGGGCAAAGGACGTCATGCCAGCGAAAAAGGATGATACAACTGTTATCTATAAAGATGCCTACCCAAATGTTGATATCGAGTATCAACTGCGAGGTGAGGCTGTTAAAGAAATCATTGTCCTCAAAAGTAACCACGCAAAAACTGATCTTGATTTTATAGTCGCCGGTGGTAAGGTCATCAATCACCCAACCAAACAGGGTGAGCTGACGATCGAAGGCATGCCGCCAGAATTTAGCTTCAGCTCGCTAACACTTGACGTAAACGGAAGGGGCGTCATTAGCGAGCAGCGCGTAACACAATCAGCCACGGCAAAAGGGATACAAGTTGCGGTTGATAAAGAGTGGCTCAAGAGCCAGCCCGCTTCGGCATTTCCAATGTACATCGACCCAAGCTTTGCGCGTGATAGTACGAGCTATTGGATGTTTAAGTCTGATGGCTACAGCTGTGGCGCAAGCAACTGCTACGCAAACATCGGTGCAATCTACGATACAAGTTGGAAAAACTGGCGTACATACGTACAGTTCCCATATGGTGATCTAGCAGGCAAAAAAGTTCTTAACGCGAATATGCATGGTTTCTTTCAGTACGGTAAAAATGGCATAACCGATACTCATTGGATTGCGATGGGACATGCTAACTGCATTGGCTATTGGTGCCAAGGAAACCAGGTTGCCTCAAATCCTTTTAGCACAGACTTTGACTTGAATTTTACAGGTGAGCTGCAAAACTGCGTTAACAATGGTGACTTTGGCGCGGTGTGGAGCTTCTCGGGCGAAGAAGGCGCATACAAGAGCTTCAAACCGTATTACAATTTGCAGGCAAGTATCACTTATGACACGCCAACACCTGTCGCAACCCCAGTAACCCCGGCAGATAAGCAGGTTATGGTTGACACCATGCCAACCCTGAAAGTTAATCCCGTAAGCGACGCAGATGGGGATACGGTAAAGTACTACTTCCGCGTAAGTACAAACAGCGACGCAGAAACCGGTGCGCTCATTAACTCGGGTTGGATTGACTCACCACAGTGGACAGTCCCAGATGGAATCTTGCAAGATGGTACGACGTATTATTGGCACGTCTATACACTAGGAGCAACGCAAACAAACCCCAACTGGGTAAACTCATTTAAAGTTAATTTACGCACAGGTAAAGACAGTACCCAAAGTTACGATACGATCGGCCCAGTCGGTGTAGATCTAGCTACGGGCAATGCCTCGCTCTCGACGGGCACACACAATATCAAAGCACTGGGTGGCAACATTGGGTTGAACCTTAACTACAATACCCCAAATAAGGCAAAAAAGGGATTGAAGGGTGAATACTGGAACGTTGCTACAAACTATAATTTCGCAAATG
>DATIIX010000005.1:0-4447 GCA_035479175.1 Saccharimonadales bacterium (SeqCode)
GACAACATTACTAGGTACGACGGCCAATCTTGCAGCTCCTGCTCTCGTAGGACCGGGGACAGTACAATCACCTTCGGCATACGGTCTTCCCGCCACCGTTCCTGTCGACTATAAAACTATTTATACATCGACACTTGTTCCAACTTCTACGATTGCCAATGATAGTACTGACTATACCCTTGGTACGCTCTTCACGTCATCGAGCGACGGTAAGATCTATGGTGCACGGTGGTATTTCCCTGATATTCTTCCTACACATCCTGTTATTGCAACGTTATATAGCTGGACTTCAGATACAACAGGCACGGCTCTCGCTTCAGCTACTTTTAGCAATCCTCAAACAGGTTGGAGCCAGGTTCTCTTTACGACGCCCATCTCGATTACTGCTAATACGAAATACGTTATTTGTGTATGGACGATTGATTACTATGCATCAACCTCAGGATTATTTGCATCAAGTAGTGTTACCGACGGTGACCTAACGGCGCCGCAGACTACCTCGAGTGTGCATAACGGTAAATACCAAGCGGGTACGGGTAGTTCGACCTACCCTACCCAGAGCTTTAACGGTGGAGGTTATTTCGCGGACGTGCTGTATATAGGTGATGGCACAGTTCAGTTTGAAGGTTGGGGTATTCCGACTTAGGTTTGAGTTGCGGATATTGCCCGCAGTTGGCTTTATTTTTCTGAATAAACAAAAAACCAGCGTTTGCTGGTGTAAGAGATGTTGAATAAAGTGATATTAAACTAAGGAAGGTGTGGGGACGGCCGAAGCCGCCCCCTCCCTTCTCATCTTGCTGACGATCGAACTGCTCAGATCAGGCCGAGCTCCTGGGCCTTGGCATAGAGCCGCTTCCAGGGGAGGTCACGAACGATGGAGTCGTCGTCACCGTGAGCCAGACTGGGGCTGCGCCTCGAAGGCATGTAGAACGTGCCTTCGAGGTCACCGTGGGCCAGCTGGACGAAGCCCAGGACGATCACGTTGTCCAGTCGTACATCACCGTGTGCGGCGCTGACTGACGTCAGGACGCAGCGACTCTTGCGGATGTCTCCGTTCGGCTTGTTGATCGGAGCCAGAGCGACCTCACGAAGACGCGCCTCGTACCACGCGTCATCGTGCTCGGGCTCAGCGCCGAAAGGGTGGCGGCTCCCGAAGGAGTCGACATCCAGACCGGCAGCCTGAAGCTGTTCCGGCGTGGCGTAGCGCTCGACCTTGACGCCGCGCGCCTTGCCCTGCTCGTAGTCCTCGACGATGTCCCGCAGGTACGCGGGCAGCTCGTCGCTGAACAGCTCGTGCGTGACGCGGCGGGTGTCGGTCTCGTTGTTGACGGCGAGGATGTGCCGCGTGACCGCGTGGATCACCGCCTCGTGAACGTTATCCGACAGCTTGGACCAGTCGTTGCCGAACCGGTCCGGTCCGACGAGGAGCAGGTTCTGGGCGCCGGTCGCGAACGGATACAGCATGATGCGCTGGTCCCGTCCGAGCGCTCGCTCGAGCGTGGTCGGCCAGTACTGGCTCTTCCACTTGCGCTGGGGCTGGGTGTACTTGGCCGCCAGGTGGCGGACGTACTCCAGCGTCTCGGCGACGTTGAGCAGGCCGTCCTCGTTGGGGATGGCCCACTCGCCGCTGCCGTGGAGCTTGGCGTTCGCCTGCTGGACTGAGTTCTGCTGGCCGATGAGGGCCACCAGTTCGTCGGCGTCTTCGGGGTGCTCGGTCAGCTCGTTAAAGAGCTCACCGAGTCCCATGTCGCTACGCTTGGTCGGCATGACCACGGTGACCGCCATCGGCTGGGCCGGAGCGGCCGGGGTCGTGTTCCCGATCAGTTCGGCCTCGCGCATGAAGTCGAGCAGGGTGCCGGCCACCTTGAAGGCGTTGGGCATCGTGCCGAGCTGCTTGGCGAGTTCGAACTTGGTGGCGCCGAGCTGTTCGACAGTCTTGTCGGCGAGTCGCTCGTTGAGCTGTCCCGCCGTGGTGTCGTCGAAGACCTCCGCGCTACGGGCCATCTCGATGACCTCGCTCATGCTGGTGTTGCTCACTTTCGGTCTCCTTGAAGTTCGATGTGCAGATGAAAAGGGCGATGTTTCCGCCCTTTTGGAGCGTAAAATCTTTCATATTTTAACATAAAAATCAATAATCTTCAATAGTCATCTCGGGCGACTTCTCGGGCGACTATCCCCTCACAACAAGTACGCTAGATTTATTTAAATGTGGCGACAAGAAAACTAGCCGCACTGATAGCGATGGCCAGCCATGCGGTAATGCTTGAGCGTTTGGTCACGCGGATAAGTTCTTGAATGTCTTCTTTCGTAGAAGGATTGGCATTATAAAGTGGCACCGATGGTCTCCGTAGGTTATAAAAATTCATTCAGCTACAATAGTAGTATGTGATATGCTGTACGTTGTGACTCAAGCTCGGCTCTTGAGTCCCGGACCACGATTAACGTCGTGGTCTACTTCTTTTTAGTGCCGTAAGGGCTCTGGTTCGTCGGTTTTAAGCTGACGCCAAGGTCTTGTGCTTTGCTCTGAACCGCACCTGGTGTGCGTTCAAGCTTCAGACCCATGACCCGCGTTGGCGTGTTGTGCTTCGCAAGAGATTTCAATTGAGAAATCTGCGAAGGTGTCCAATGCTGGCCGGAATTGGCTGGCTTCTTTACCATAAAATTCCTTTCCTGGAGCACTGACGAATGGGGCATTGGCTCCTGAAATCGCAATCGTCGGCCGAGACGACGAGGTGATCTCGTTTATCCGCCCCCTAGTTGTGACAAGAGTTGCACGCAACAAGGCGACAGACAAAAAGGATCCTTAACCTCTCGCCCGTGCTCCCTACCTACGTACCTTTCACTTTTAATTTTATCACCCAATTGTGTCATTGGAAAGCAATTAGACGCTATATATGCCGTGTTTATTGCTACATCACTACTTTTGCAGCCTGGCAATTCGGTTATGCTCGTAATCAAAAAGGGGTTATGATAAAGTAACGAACAACGCGACTTCGCACGTCGTAATAGAGAGTCTTTCTTCCCACCACAAACAAACGCCAGGGGGCGTCTGCACCTTCATCACTATTTTGCTAGCACCTCCTTTGGGTGTTTTATTTTGGTTACGCTCTCGCGTTGACATCAACCTAAAGAAAGGAGGTACATACTGAACGCCCTTCCATTTTCTTTTTACTCAACCTATTTTTCTCTGCTCGTGAGGCGCAGCAGGAGATATACCGTCAAGCAGTTCCGGATGGACTTTCCAGATGATGACGTCTGCCTCGACCTTATTTTCAAGGCGCGCTTTGGCCACGTGAAGGATTGCCCACGCTGCGGCGTCATAGACACGAAGTTTTTTAGGGTTGCTGGACGTAAGTGCTACGCCTGCATGCACTGCAGCTACCTGTTCTCAGCCTCTAAGAACGGCGTTGCGGCTAAGGAGTTAGAGCGCCATCTTGGCGTTACATACAAGACAGCCCATCGCATGGGCCACCAGGTGTGCCGACTGATGTTCCTTGCAGAGAAGATCGGTGGCCGCGGTATAACCGTCGAAGCCGACGAAACATACTACGGTGGTCGACGCAGGTTCTCGGCCGGCCCGCGACACAAGGTCCCCGTTCTCAGTGTGGTGGAGCGTGACGGGGAGGTGCGAGCGCAGGTATCCGACACAGCCTCGATGAGGCGCGCGAAGACATTTCTTCACGAGAATATCGAGTTTGACAGCACCCTCTATAGCGATGAGTCGAAGATCTACCTCTGGACGAAAAAGTATGGGATCAAGCACGACTCAGTTAATCACGCGCGCCGCGAGTATGCTCGCCATCGCGTGTCGACCAATACAATTGAGGGGTTCTGGAGCCAGCTAAAACGCTCAATCGACGGTACGTATCATCGTGTCTCACGCAAGTATCTGCAGCTCTATGTTGATGAGTTCACCTGGCGCTATTCGCATCGCAGTCAGGCTATGTATCCAATTTTGTTAGGACGCGCGGCATTGTGCACTATTTGGGACGGCGGCTAGTCGTCTAGTAAACCAACGTCTTTCAGCCGTGTATAGAAGTTCTTACCTTGTTTGCCAGTCTCTATTACCTCGTTCATATTACTTGAGTCTTTAAGATAGTGACTTTCGCTGAAGGTGATGCCCACACTGTCAGCAGGAGATATGGTCCGCATGACCTCGCGACCAGTGGTGCGTTGCTTACTTGGTAGGTTGTACTTCTTCCCGTCTGCCAGCCACTGACTTGGCCATCGTCCAGTTACGCCAAGTGTAATATCGCCAGTGACGACTTTAATGTCCTTGCCCTCTTTCATTACCCGACCCCGGAAGGACTTATTCGTATCAACCTGGAAGGGGCGTGATTCATATCGCTTAAATATTTCAATCACCTGATCGGCTGCCGATATGCCCAAGCCCTCACTGACCCTCGCCAGCTCTTTGGCAGCCTGTGTCTTATTACCGGAGATAGCC
>DATIIX010000006.1:0-4715 GCA_035479175.1 Saccharimonadales bacterium (SeqCode)
CCATCCTAGACAACCTTGATAAAGAGGGCGTCGACACATCACATGTCGTACAAAATCCAGAATATCAGTCCGGGTATTCAGTAATCTTGATTGCGACAAACGGTGAACGAACAATCATGAATCATCGCGGCCGTGCATTCGGTCGGACAGGTCGCCGCGCGTTTGATTTGTCTAGCATTAAGGAGTATGACTGGGTGTATCCAACCAGCCTTGGCGATGGCGGTTTGCCATTACTCCGCGAGATTGTAGAAGAAGCTGAAAAACATGGTGCAAAGGTAATGTTGAACCCAGCGGGGCCTGAACTCGCCGATAAAGACCGTTTAATCGCGCTGCTCGATTCTGTAGATGTACTTTGTGTGAATAAAGAAGAAATGCAAATGCTCGTAAGCGGTGAAACGCTTGAGGAGCTTGCTCTACATGCCCTTCACTATGTGCCAGTTGCAATTGTGAGCGATGGCCCGAATGGTGTTGTGGCGACGGATGGAAAAACAATCGTTCGCGCTGGCATGTATGAGGATGTAAAGGTAGTTGACCGCACAGGCGCAGGCGATGCATTTGCAAGTGGCTTCTTGAGTCAATGGTCACAGGGCAAATCGCTCCGCGAATCAATTATTTTTGCAAGTGCCAACTCTACAAGTGTAGTAACGAAGATCGGCGCTAAAGACGGCATCTTACATAAAGGTGTAAAGCTTCATGATATGCCAATCCACGAAAAGCCGGTCAATATGCGGGAGTCTAAGTAGTGGCGAAGACGCTAAGCATGCTCCTAGACGCTAAAGAGCCCATGTTTAGCATCGCGCTCCGTGAGCTGGAGATAATGACGGGTAGTAAAGGGATTGATGTCGCATATATTGCGGATATCCTTCACCGTGCACACGCGCTGATGCGCGTAATCGGCCTCGACCCATCTGATACGACCGAACAAGAGCTTTATAAGGCGCTTGAGGCACATATTAATAATGAATCATTGTTTCATAATATGGTCGACGTAGGTCTCGTATTCGAGGGGAGGCATGTCATTTCATTTAACCCCGAAGATATTCGGACAAATGCGACGGTCCCCTATGAGCAACGTACATTCGTGAATCTGCAGCGTGCGGTAACCGGCGCTCTTCTAGAGCGGTATGAAATCGCCTCTGGCGATATCGACCGAGTAGCTGCGGCTGCAAAACAGGCTGGAATGGTAAAACAGACTGTCGAGGAGCCAACTGATAATAGGCCGAAAAAGATAGAAGTAAAAGAAGGAGAATTGATGCCGAATATACTATGCGTTGGTGATATTTTCACAGATGCGTTCATACAGCTACCCGAAGGTTCAGCGAAGGTGATTAAGGAAGAAGATGGTAAAGAATGGCTCGCATTGCCATTTGGCCAGAAGCCGCCATACGATCATGTTGATATCGTACGCTCCGTTGGCCCGTCCCCGAACTCTGCCGTGTCAATGTCGCGTCTTGGGATTAATACAAGTCTAATGGCCTGGATCGGCGGCGATGATACCGGTAAAGAGGCACTCGCCCACCTTGTTGAAGAGCATATTAACACCGACAGCATGGTAACTGAGCCTGAGAACAAGACGAGCTACTGGTATGTGCTGCGGTACGGTGCGGATCGTACAATGCTTGTACGCAGCGAGAAATACAAATACGAGTGGCGCGATCCTAGTGTAAGGCCTGATTGGATATATCTTTCATATATAGGTGAGCTTGCGTGGGACTTACACGAAAAATTGCTCGACTACTTACAGCGCAATCCAGATGTAAAGCTTGCCTTCCAGCCTGGAACCTTCCATTTCCAATGGGGCGTCGAGAAACTTGCTGGTATCTACGGACGCAGTGAGATCGTTGTGATGAATCGTGAAGAAGCAGTTGATGTAACGGGTGCGAGTTATGACAATCTACATGAGCTTGCGAATGCATTGCATGCTATGGGTCCTAAATATGTGGTAATTACCGATGGGCCAAAAGGCTCATACGCATCACACGATGGCAAGCTTGTTACAATCCCCAACTACCCCGACCCTGCACCGCCACTTGATCGTACCGGCGCAGGCGATGCATTTGCAAGCACGATTGTAGCCGGCCTTGCGCTTGGTGAAGATTTTGAAATAGCCCTTACATGGGCGCCAATCAACAGTATGAGCGTCGTACAGCAACTGGGCGCACAGGCTGGATTATTAAAGCTCCCTAAGCTTGAGGAATTTCTCGCGAATGCCCCAGCAGATTACGAAGTGAAGGAGTTAAGCTAATGCGATATCAGATCTGTGTATCCGGAGCGGCGGCAGGCGAAACGGTAGTAGGTGCACATGACCTGGCATTTCAGTTAGGTGAAGAAATCGCGAAGGCGGGCAAGACATTACTAACCGGTGCAACCGTAGGGCTGCCACACTACGCAGCAATGGGCTTTATGAGTGTTGCAGACAGCAGAGGAAGTTCCGTCGGATTTAGTCCGGCTAGCAGTTATCGAGAACATGTGGCAACCTATCGCCTGCCAACGAAAGAGTTCGACTACATTAACTTCACTGGCATGGAGTACGGCGGCCGTGATGTACACCTTGTTCGCAGTGCTGATGCAGTGATTACTGTCGGCGGTCGTATGGGTAGTCTCCACGAGCTATCAACTGCACTCGAAAGCCGCAAAGTGTGTGGAGTCCTCCTTGGCAGTGGCGGACTCGCTGATTATGCAGCGACACTTCTGCAGCATATTGAAGCTCCAGGTGGCCGCGATGTTATTTACGACACCGATCCAGCACGCCTCGTTGCAAGAGTGATCGAATTACTCGATAAGAAATATGCTGACTTTCACGACGTCATTGATGCGCCGCTAACTGACGCTGTCCAATCTGATCTTAAAAAGCGTCGCGGGTAGTCTCGGCGGAACCGTGTATAATAAAGAGGTGAATAAATTTCACCTTACTTCTAAGTACCAACCGACAGGTGACCAGCCAACAGCAATCGCCCAGCTTATTGACGGCTTAGAAAAGGGTGAACGCGAGCAAACATTGCTTGGTGTAACTGGTTCGGGCAAGACCTTTACGATGGCAAATATTATCGCTAATCGTAATGTGCCAACACTCGTACTAGCGCATAACAAAACACTTGCCGCTCAGCTATTCAGCGAGTTTAAATCATTTTTCCCCGACAACGAAGTTCACTATTTTGTGAGCTATTTCGATTACTACCAACCAGAAGCGTATATAGCGAGCAGTGACACCTATATTGAAAAAGACTCAGCAATTAACGAAGAGATCGATCGTCTTCGTCACGCGGCTACTAGTGCACTACTAACGCGTCGCGATGTAATCATTGTTGCCAGTGTGAGCTGTATCTACGGTATTGGTTCGCCGGATGATTATGCAGAAATGGCAATCACAGTAAAGCGCGGCGAGCGGCGCCAACAGGATAAATTCATACGCTTGCTTACGGATATCCAGTACACACGCAACGATATTGATTTTAGTCGCGGTACATTTCGTGTGCGCGGTGATGTGGTTGATGTATGTCCAGCCGGCAGCGAAACGGCATACCGATTCGAATTCTTTGGGGATGACGTCGATCGTATTACGCAGATTGACCCACTGACGGGCGAAATCTTAAGCGAGCCCGATCAAATCACAATCTTCCCGTCAAGCCACTACGTCACACCAAAAGAAAAGGTGGCACGTGCTGTCGAAAAGATCAAAAAAGAATTTGATGAGCGAATGAATTATTTTGAGTCACACGATAAATTACTCGAGGCCCAACGACTCAGCCAGCGAACCAAGTATGACATAGAAATGCTCGAAGAAACCGGCTTTGTAAAAGGTATTGAGAACTACAGCCGGTATCTAACTAATCGCGAGCCAGGTGAGCAACCGGCAACCCTACTCGATTACTTCCCAGATGATTTTTTATTACTTGTTGATGAAAGTCATGTCAGTCTACCGCAGGTGCGGGGTATGTACAACGGCGACCGCGCTCGTAAAGAAGTGCTCGTAGAGTACGGCTTCCGCTTGCCAAGCGCGCTTGATAATCGCCCATTGCGTTTTGATGAGTTTGAGCGCCATGTCAACCAAACGATCTACGTATCGGCAACGCCAAGCGAGTATGAGCTATCGCATAGCCCGGAACCTGCCCAACAAGTGATTCGCCCAACAGGACTCCTCGATCCGCCAATTGATGTTCGTCCTGTCGATACGCAGGTGGATGATTTAATTGCTGAGATACGTGATCGCATCGTAAAGCACCAGCGTGTACTCGCTACGACACTGACCAAACGTATGGCCGAGGACTTGTCTGCCCATTTAATTGAGCTCGGTATCAAAACCGCATATATTCACAGTGAAGTTGATACGCTAGAGCGTGGAGATATTCTACGCGACCTCCGTATGTGTGTATATGATGTGCTAGTGGGTATTAATTTACTGCGTGAAGGGCTTGATTTGCCAGAAGTAAGCTTGGTGGCTATTCTTGATGCAGATAAAGAAGGCTTCCTTCGTAGCGAGAGCGCGCTCATTCAGACGATTGGCCGTGCGGCACGTCACGTTGACGGTCGGGTAATTATGTATGCGGACCGAATTACTGGCAGCATGCAACGAGCAATAGATGAAACCAACCGCCGCCGCGACATCCAACATGCCTATAATGTGTCACACAATATTACGCCACGCGGTGTCGACAAGGTAATTGATGAAGGCCTCCGCGCGATCATTCCGCAAAAAGAAGACACAAAACACGAGA
>DATIIX010000007.1:0-3362 GCA_035479175.1 Saccharimonadales bacterium (SeqCode)
CCTCGATTCGTTGTACAATACACGTCTCTATAAAGGGCTTCCACCAGGGCCAATTGCTTCGCCAAGCGAATATGCATTAAAGGCGGCGGCAAATCCGGCTTCGACTGATTATCTGTACTTTATTGCTGGGGATGAAGGCGGAGGTGCGATGTATTTTAGTAAGACCGAGGCTGAACACGAACAGAACATCAAAGATCATTGTCAAGTGCTTTGTGGAACTGTTTAACAATTCATCAACAGGGGTAGATGCCTTGATTTGCTTGACCAAATATGGGCTATTTGGTACGCTAGTATAAGCACATTGCCGCTCGGGTTAGCGTAGACTAACAGCAAGTGGGAACATCAAAACGTTGCAATGGTGCCTACCTTTAAATGTCGTTACGGACGCCGAATAGCTAAATATTTAATATTAATTAATAATATCGGTCGACACGAGCGCTCCTGTCTCGTCTTTGCGAGAGAAAGACAGAGTGAGGTAGAAAGGATCTAGTAATAGATCTCTAAGGAGAAAGATTATTCGTAATCAATCTGTTGACATGACAGTTCGTCGGTCATCTTTACGCGAATCTTCTAGTGCTCAGCAGACTGCAAAGTCGAGTTGGGCGCGAGGCTCTATTTCAGGCACTACTATTGCCACCTATCTTGGCATTTTCTTGTTAATTATCTCGATGATTGCTCTGGCGTACCATCCACCAGTTAGCCAAAAGGCTCTTGCCGATGCCTCAAATGGCGCGTCAACACAGCAAAACCAGACACAGACAACGCAAAATGTCTCTGTTGACCAACTTGTGGCAACCGACCTTGCATCATCGCTTGCTGAAAGCACAGATATGCCTATTAGTAATAACGTTGCCAATCTTTCGCAGACGTTATCTGTAGAGAGCGTTTTGGCGCAGAGTGACTCTAATGTTATTAGTAAGCCACAGATTATCCAGCCAACAGCTAATGGTCGCACGCTACAGTACTATATAGCGGGTGTAGGCGATACTGTTCCATCGGTTGCCGCTAAATACGGCATTTCTGCCCAGACAATCGAATGGGGCAATAATCTTACTTCAGAAGCGCTAACACCTGGCCAAAAACTGACGATCTTGCCTACTGATGGCGTACTTTATACCGTTAAATCAGACGACACCCTCGATAGTATTGTCGCTAAGTACGGCGCCGACCGTTCGAGCATCGTTGCCTTTAATGATCTTGAGCTAACAGGTAACCCGGCAGTGGGTACACAGCTTATTCTACCCGGCGCTGTACTTCCAAACAATGAACGCCCTGGGTATGTAACTCCAGTAACAGGCGGAGGCGGCGGTAACTATAGCGGTGGCTATGGTAACGCATACCTAGCAAAGGCTTCGGTTGGTAACCGGTACGCATGGGGCAACTGTACGTGGTATGCCTACGAGCGACGTCTGGAGCTCGGTATGCCAGTGGGTAGCTTCTGGGGTAACGCAAGCTCATGGGCTTCATATGCACGTCAGGCCGGCTATCTTGTCGACGGTAATCCTACGCCTGGCGCAGTAATGCAGAATGGTGGAGGCTATGGTCACGTTGCGATCGTGGAATCAGTTAACCCAGGTGTTTCAGTGACGATTAGCGAAATGAACGGATACCGATTCGGTGGTGGATTCGCCCGCGTTGGCCACGGTGATATTCCGTGGAGCGAAGCGGTAAGTGGTTACTACAATTACATCCACTAAACCCTAATTTCTAACATAAATAAAGCGCCCCGGCTAGCAAAAAGGGGGTACCCTGGTAGGGGCATAACACGATGTCACCTCAGGGATGTCCGTAGGCAGCTATCCTATTTGAGCTCTGTGTGCTATAATTAAGTAATATGTTTGTAGATACTGCAACCGTAACCGTACAAGCTGGTAAGGGCGGCGATGGAGCTGTTAGTTTTCGTCATGAAATTTATGTCGATAAGGGCGGTCCAGATGGCGGGGATGGTGGTAAGGGCGGCGATGTTATTTTTCTTGCAACCGAGCAGTTAAACACGCTGCTTAGCTTTCGTTACCAGCCACGTTTGATCGCAAACAATGGTATAAACGGCGGCGGCACGAGAAAAGCCGGTCGTATGGGCAAACCGCTAATCGTGAAGGTCCCGGTCGGTACGTTGGTGCGCCGTAAAGGCGAAGTAGTCGCTGATCTTGTAAAACCGGGCCAAGAAGTAGTTATCGCAAAGGGTGGTGACGGCGGATTTGGCAATGCACACTTTAAATCCAGCGTACGCCAGACGCCCCGCATCGCAGAGCTCGGAGAGATGGGTGAGTCGTTTGAGGCTGAGCTCGAGCTAAAGCTTTTGGCGGATGTCGGGCTTGTGGGATTTCCAAATGCAGGCAAGTCAACATTCCTATCGGTTGTGACAAATGCACGGCCCGAGATCGCTGACTATGCATTTACTACACTTACGCCAAACCTTGGTGTTGCCGACATCGACGATGGCCATCTTCTCATCGCTGACATTCCAGGACTAATCGAAGGTGCAAGTGAGGGTAAAGGGCTTGGCGACAAGTTCCTCCGTCATGTAGAGCGTACAGCAGTGCTACTTCATCTTATTGATGCCTACAGTGATGATATCGCTGGAAGCTATATGGCAATTCGCCGTGAGCTTGAAACATATAGTACGCAGTTAATCAACCGCCCAGAAATTGTTGCGCTTACAAAGTGCGATGGTTTAGACGACGATATTATTGAAATGCAGAAGCAGTCACTGAGGGCAGTAATGCCTGTAAATAGCGAAATCTACGCTATCTCTTCCTCGGCGCATCAAGGGCTTACTGAGCTCCTTCGTGGATTACGCCGTGAAGTTACCGCAGTTCGTGCGTTGGCGCCTGATAATGAAGAATTGGACGAAACGCCGGTAATTACGCTGGGTGCCGAGTCGTTATCTGACCACTGGGAAGTAACTTTTGATGAAGTGAATGCCATATATCATATACACGGTGAAAAGATTGAGAAGTTCGCACGCCGTACGAACTATGAGCTATACGAGAACGTTAATCGTTTGCGTGATATTATGCGCCGTCTTGGCATTACCCATGAACTTGCACGTATGGGTGCAAGTGGCATGAGTATGGTACAGGTCGGTGACTCAACACCGTTCAACCTGACAGAGCAATAGCTTTGTCGCACGACGGACTCATTATTATGCCCGGTAGCGTCCTAGTGAGACAGGAGGGTAAAAATGCACGTTGCTTCATATCCGTGGTTATTCTGGGTCCACTATCGGTGTTTCTCTCCTAGGGAGAAAGAGGACATAGTGATTCGACCTTTGCTTTTTATTGCTTTTATTGTAAATAGTATTGACTTTTCTAAATGGAAGTGTTATTATGAAAAACGAACTTTACGTGAGGTGCATAACC
>DATIIX010000008.1:0-3738 GCA_035479175.1 Saccharimonadales bacterium (SeqCode)
TCTCACGATATCCAGCGGCGCCTTTACGCATACGGTCGAAAGGACCCTTATTTGGATTATTGACAAAGCCACCGATCTTACCAAGAACACCAGTCGTAGTTTTCATGAGCACCGGTGTGATAGCTAGCGGAATAACAGTTACTCCCGCTGCCATAATATGAAGAACCATTACCATAAAACCGCTAGTTGGGTTTGTACTTTGCGTGGTTGATGCCTGCATAAGAACACTGGACGCAAGAGAGCTCGCTCCGAACACGACAGCTATAATTGGAAACATCATAAGAAGAGAGGTGAAGAGTTCTCTCCATTTTTTAAACCAGCTCTCTGTATTTGGCAACAGGTATGCGACAAATGCTAGAGGTGAAATAACTACCAAAAGAATGATGATTGCTTGTCGGGCGGTAAGTACGATAACAACCGTTATAACGGCGAGGAGCGCCATGAGTAGAATTGGAACTAGAACGGAAAGTCCTGCGTATAGCACCGCAACCGCTACCGTACCCGCAATAACGCTAACAGTAAGTGCATCCCATCCCGGACTTCCTGTTTTAGTGAAGTCTTGTCCTGAAACGTACAATTGTTTGCCGGCTCCCTCGAGGAGACCCTTAAGTGAACTACCGAGGATATTGGAAACATCAACAGCAATGGCGCATATCCAGTAGGATACGTTTACAAGAATAGCTGCAATAATAATGCGAGGTAATAACTTTTTAATTCCGTAGTTACTTACTCCAAAGCCGGTAATTTGCGCATATATAATAACGAGAAATGCAATAACAAATGCCACATTTGCAAAGTTACGCATAATTGACCATGCTTGATACATAGCACTACCGGTGCCTGTGTCGAGGGCGGGTGTAGTAAGCATATCGCTCACGACACCATATGCTTGATCTGTTACCTGTGACATAAAACGCATAACTGGACAAACAATCCAACCTATTCCTGAAATAGTACACGTCGGTGGGCTATCATTACCGCCATTATTCGGATTTGTCGTAGGGGTCGATGCTTGTGATTGCGGGTGTGTTTTTACATAGGCGGCGTATGCTGATGCATACTGCGTCGAATGTTTAGCTAAGTCTCCACACGATACTTCTAACCAGTTAAAGTTATCAGGGTAGTTCATTAGCATAGCTTTTTTGCCATGATCTGGAACGTTGTAGTATACCTGTGTTACACCCCCGCTACTATCAACAACATTATAAATACTGTCATGATATTGAGCGGCAACCGACGGAGTTGCGAGTGGCCCTCCAACGTTAGCAATCGCACTCCCCTTACAGAAGGTGGTCATCGTCTCCATAACGTCAAGATATCTCTGGGCGTCATTCCAACCACCCGTTGGCGGTGCTGAAGCATTCGTTCTGTGCGCATCAAGGTTTGCGTATACCTTATTTTTGTCACCACCAATATTTTTATCTGTAAAATCACTCTGTTTAGGATCAGTGAGGCAATCTTGGCCATCGGTGCGCACCAATCCCATCGCGCAGGCGAGCTTCACGTTGTCTAAAAGACCAAGTGCTTTTGCTGGATTGTAGCTAATGAGGTCGTAACAACTAATGTAGTCGTCTGCGTTCCCCCAAACCAAAATTCCAGGACGCACTTCGTTTGTGTCTGCAAACCAGGGGCCTTGAGCGGCGTGCTTTGCAGTTAGTGTATCTCCGGAACCATCTACCAAATTATTGCCGCCACCCGATGTAAGGCAGAGTGCTAATGAAGTACGAAACTCGCTGGCGACGGCATCCGCCAGAACTTCAGGAGCTGCATATAATGTCGCTGGGTCTGCGGCTGCATGAGTCTCGGCATAGTTAACAAAAAGATTGGCAAACACAGAACAAAGCACTACGGCGAGTAGCAAGTAACCCTTTATGCTTTTACCTAGTCTTTTCATATAAGTTATGTTTACATTAAACACTAGCAGAAACGAAAAAGCTAGTCGATGAGATACAAAAAACAGGCCCTACTTTAAGGCCTGTTTTTTCGAATGAAAGACTATAGTTCTATGACGTTGCTCGTGGTCCCCAGTCCAAAAAGGTATTAGCCCCATTTTGTGTGTTAATATCAAATCCAACTGGGAAATCTTGACTTGTGTTGTTTCCAGTAGATTTTGAGTAAGTCTCGGTTGCGGTGATTGTTGCATTAACGTGTGTATCGTCGTTGACTTTCATCCAGTCAAAGAACTTGCCGGTAATCTCCATTTTGTAGTCTTGTTCGTTTTGTGGTTGACTGTGTGTCCATGCATATCCAGTAAGAGCCTGCGCGTGAAGACTCTTCATGTCTTCACCAAGGGTAGAGTATTGAGCTCCTGTAAGGGCTGTGCTATATGCTTCGTCATAGAGAGCAACCACTTGTTGCATGTTATACATACCGTCCTGAGTTACCTCGGATTTATTAAGCCCGGAGTTAACCCACTCGTTTAATAGGTTGGGTACTTTTTGAGCAGCTTCAAGTCCAGTAGGAGCTTCAAACTCCTTCTGAATAGCTGCGACAAATGCCGTCTCGCCTGTATAAGTATTGCCCTGATCGCGGAATACGTAACTGTCGGCGGTGATCTCTAGGGTTACTGGAGCTGTTTCAGCTGGAGAAGATGGCGTAGTAGATGCTGTTTCTCCCGGAGTTGCGGAAGCTGTAGCTGCGGGGCGCTGCCCTTCTTTACTACTATTATGATTACTTGTAGCGCCTACTCCTGCCGCAATACCGGCTGCAAGTGCAGTGGCGGCAGCAACACCACCTACTGTTCGCTTAAGCCATGTTGGCCAACCGTGTCCATTGTTTTCAATTGACTGTGGAACGTAGTCAGGAATAACCTCTGGCTGTCCTTCTTGTTGTATTCGTCGGGTCTGGTAATCTCGTTCTGTCATAATGACGGGTTCCTCGCGCACTTATGTGGGCACTTAAAACGATTTGTAATGTTTATTATATACCCAAATTACTAAAAAGCAAGGTGTCTAATATATTTTACATACACTACATATGGTGTGTGTAGGTTTTACTCAAGATAAGGCAATGTGTGTATATTATGTGTTGACGAGTTCGCTGGGAGGCTAGAATAATGATTTGGCTATAATCTAAAATAACTTACCCCTCGCCGTTTCCGACGAGGGGGCACCCGACTCTCGGGCGGCTTGTGTATTCACTCTTTGTCAACGAATCGCCGCCACTCATCAGGAAGAGTATACCCGGCCTTATGAGCGAAGTTAGGAAGTTGCTGAACGAATTGATAGAGCTGGTTTGCGTCAAGTCGCTGTTCGTCAACATCTCCAAGCTTATTGATGGGTGCGAGGGTTACGGTTCGGTACGTGTTAGCACGGCGTGCGTGAAGGATGACTTCCACGCTTGTGGTGACATATACTTTCCATTCACCGTCGTACTCGCTGTTCACTTCCCAGGCAATGATCTGTCGACCATCAATGTTCAGTCGCTCATATTGCTTAGGGGGGTAACGCGAGCATGGGCTACAACCTGTGGCATGGCCATCCTGGCAGCAGTTGCCCAGCGGTTATACTGCTTGACCAGCTTTGCATCGCGAGCGATACGAGCTATTTCCTCTTGGGCTGTGTAATAAGCCTCGAAGTCCATCATCCGTCCTTTGTCCCTAAACTTAACTCTGAAGTGCGAAAGTGCGTAGCACTTTTGCTACTCTGGTGGAGCATGAGCAGCTACAAACACCTCACCAAAGTAGAGCGTGCCGAGATTGGAATATTACTTCGTAAAGGCTACTCCGCTGGGGATATC
>DATIIX010000009.1:0-7899 GCA_035479175.1 Saccharimonadales bacterium (SeqCode)
CGCTGCCAGTCGCAGAATTGCCATCCGCGATTACGCCACTCGCCAATGAACTCGCACTTAGCATGGCACGCGCCTTCGACGAAGCTGTCGAAATTAATAAGACAACACCAATTACCGCATGGCGTGACGAATGGCTTGAAAAGGATGCTGTAAGTCGCTTTGTATTTAAAAATCGTAAACGCCATGCCAAGCTTCGCGCACTCGCGCAGGTATATTTTTCATATATCTCGCGCATGGAGCAGGCGAGTCTATACGATTACAACGACATGATTCTTAATGTCGTACATGCAATGGAGATCCACGCCGATCTTAAGGCAAACTTGCAAGAAAAATACCAATACATTTTAGTGGACGAATTCCAAGACACTAACCTCGCACAGCTACGTATTTTATTCAATCTCACCGACAACCCGCTTGGCGACGAGCCAAATGTTATGGCGGTTGGTGATGATGATCAGGCAATTTATAGCTTCCAGGGCGCTGACGTTAATAATATCAACCGTTTTCGCGAGCAATACCCGAGCTATCGTAGCATTGTGCTAACTCATAACTATCGATCAAGTGAACCAATTTTGCGAGCCGCGCGTGAAGTAATCACGCAGGCTGATGGCCGACTTGAGGCCGTCATGGACATCGACAAAACACTCACGCCACATGCCGATGCAAGCAGCACGCACGTAAGTCGCACGAAGCTCCCAACGCGCATGGACGAAAATGATTGGGTAGCAAGGGCAATCGCAGCACAAATTAAAGCAGGCGTAAAACCAGGCAATATCGCACTACTCGCACGCAACCACGACGAACTTATCTCACTCGTTCCACACCTCCATCACTACAATATCGCTATCGATTACGAGCGTCGCGACAACATTTTAGATAAAGAAAGTATCACGACACTTGAGCTACTCGCCGAAACCGTCGTAGCGATTTTCGGCGGAGATCACGAGCTCGCCGACAGTAAACTACCCGAGTTGCTTTCACATCCAATGTTTGCGATTGCGCCCGAAACAATCTGGCGACTAAGTCTGCAGTCCCATCGTAGTGGACTCACGTGGCTCGAAACAATGCTAAATACACCCGATCTGCGCTCGCTCGCCGAGTGGCTTATTACACGCGCCCAGGCTGTGCCACACGAGACGCTGGAAGTATTTGTCGACGCACTCATTGGCGTGCCAAGCGAAAAAACAGAAGACTATACGTCGCCATACCATCAATATTATTTTGGCACCAACATACTTAATGGTTCGCCAGAGGATTACCTCTCAACACTCGAGGCACTTCGCACACTGCGCACCAAACTACGCGAATACCAACCAAACGATACGCCCCATATCGCTGACATGCTTGAATTCACACGTATGCACCGCGAACTTGGCGCACGTATCATGACTATTCGCAGCGGCGTCAGTAATAGCGAAGCCGTGCATCTTATGACATCGCATAAATCAAAAGGCCTTGAATTCGATACTGTATTCATCATCAACTCCATGGATAGCCGCTGGGGCGAGCGCGTTCGTAGCCGTGCGTCACTCATTAACTATCCAGAAAATCTCCGCATTCGCCCAAACGCAAACTCATATAACGAACGCCTACGTCTCTATTTCGTAGCCATGACCCGCGCCAAGCGCCAGCTGTTCATCAGCTACAGTGCTACTGACACAAGCGGCAAAGATGTACTACCAGCTGGCTTCCTAAGCGGTACCACAATCAACGAACAAATCGTCACACCGGAACATACCGTAGAAACACTCACAATACTCAATCAACTTGATTGGCAAACCTATGTGACAAATCGACCGACTGCAACTATGAGAGCACTCCTTGAGCCGACGCTCGAAAACTACAAGCTTTCAGCGACTCATCTTAATAATTTTATCGATATCACTCATGGTGGACCCATAGTCTTCCTTATGAACAATCTTCTCAGATTCCCGGCAGCAAAAAGCGCTAGTGCAAGTTATGGCACAGCTATTCACGCTACATTGCAACGCGCCCATAACCATCTTGTTGCGACAGGCGAAAAACGGCCTATCGAAGATATACTCGGAGATTTCATTCACGAGCTAGAGCACCAGCACCTCACTGAAATGGATTTTGAATTCTACAGCAAGAAGGGCAGCGAAAGCCTTGCCGCATTCCTTGCAGCAAAATATAGCACATTCGCACGCAATCAGCGCACCGAGCTCAGCTTTGCTAATCAAGGCGTATTCATTGGCGAAGCCCATCTTACCGGATCACTCGACCTTGTCGATTTTGAGGAATCATCCATCACCGTAACCGACTACAAAACCGGTCGCCCAAGCAATAGCTGGAAGGGAACGACGGATTACGACAAAATCCGTCTACATAAATACCGCCAACAACTCATGTTCTACCAATTACTCTGCGAAAACTCACGTAACTATTCGTCGTATAGCTTTGAAGGCGGTGTGCTGCAATTTGTCGAGCCAGATAGCCGTGGAGAAATCCATGCACTTGAAGAATCATTCACACACGAAGACCTCGAACGCTTTTCCCGTCTCATCAAAGCTGTTTGGCACTGCATTATAAACCTGGATTTCCCAGATGTCAGTGAGTATGATGCAAGCTACAAAGGTATTCTTGCGTTCGAAAATGCCCTCATTGACAAATATAGCTAGATAGTTTAGTGTTATAGTGGTCAACGGACCGCACTCCACCACGATTCGGACGAGGTGAAATTCATGCCAGTCACGGAGGGTGACGCGCGAAAGCGCGGTACGTCCCGGTGTGCCGGCTGCTGCCCGGCAACTCACTACGGGAGAAGTCCGAGCTGCAGCCAATGTGGGACGGTGCGCGGGAGTACGTCTCCCGCAACCAACCACGTACACTCATGCGCAGCCCACCCGGGCAATCGCAGGTAACGAGACCAGGGTATTGCCAGCACGGCCACTATGTGGTAAAGTAGTACGGCGGTCCACGCGTCTACCGGTGATTCACTCCCGGACGATGCGGAGGACCGTCCAGCGGCGGAAGCTCAACTGGCAGAGCGATCCCATGGCAAACGCCTAGCGGGATAGGTTGAAGGTTCGAATCCTTCCCGTCGCACTTGGCCCTAACCAACGGGCCTTCTCCGGAGTTACGTCACAGCCTACAGGCAGTGACTCCCCGTACTCCGGTTTACCCTCACTCCTTGACGCCAATTCAGCGTCTTGGGGTGGGGGTTTATCCATTTTATGAGATAATATACTAATGACATCATTCTGGAAAACTCTACCGCAACCATTCTTTGTTCTGGCTCCTATGGAGGCAGTGACTGATGTGGTCTTTCGCCATGTTATCGCCGAAGCAGGGAGGCCCGATATATTCTTCACAGAATTCACCAATACCAATAGTTGGTGTAGTCCGCGCGGCAAACACAGCACCCGTGGCCGTCTAACATTCACCCCTGACGAACAACCAATCGTTGCGCACATCTGGGGTAACGTACCAGAATACTATGCTGAGATGAGCCGTGGTATAGCCGAGCTTGGATTTTCTGGTATCGATATCAATATGGGGTGTCCGGCACCAAACGTCGCGCCGAAGGGCTCGGGCAGTGGGCTTATTAACACACCCGAAAATGCCGCAGCAATCATTGCAGCGGCAAAAGTTGGTGGCCTGCCAGTGAGTGTCAAAACTCGCCTTGGCTACACGCGCATAGATGAATGGGAAAGGTGGCTTACGCACTTGCTACAACAAGACATCGCCAACCTTACAATTCACCTGCGCACGCGTAAAGAAATGAGCAAAGTGCCGGCACACTACGAACTTATCGATGAAATCGTGGCACTTCGTGATCGTATCGCACCCGAGACTCTACTTACTATCAACGGGGACATCCGCGATCGCGAGCACGGCCTTGAGCTCATTGCCAAGCATCCAGGTGTCAACGGCGTCATGATTGGTCGCGGTGTATTCCATAATCCATTTGCATTTGCACTCGAAACTCAGCCACACACCCGAGAAGAACTCATCACACTCCTCCGGCACCAGCTTGACCTGTTTGATACATACGAATCAGACATGCGTAAACCATTCGAAACCCTCAAACGATTCTTCAAAATCTACATCCGCGACTTCGACGGTGCCAGCGAACTCCGCGATGCATTAATGCATACAAAAAACACCTTAGAAGTACGCGACCTACTTAGTCGCTAATCGACTCGCAGTATACTACAAAAAATACGGACAAAGTCCATAGATCATTTCAGTTCTTCCATACAAGCAGAAGTGAAAGAGCGCTCGGGCGCCAGGCTCGGCCATTATAGCTCCGCCTGGCGCCCTCCGTTAGTTGCTCCCAGGAATCGGCAGCCGGTGCGAGTCGTACTCCTTGTCGCAGAGCTGCGCGATATGACACATCATGCGGCTTGTGAGCTCCTCTATCAAAGTGTTCCGAGCCCGATTGCCTCCACTCTCGAGGGCTGTCATCTCGGCCGCAGCCAAATGCATCGGCTGGCCGATGCGAATCATTACCTCGCCACGCCGCGGGATGAATCCACCATTCGGCGAGGCCACAGAATCCATATGAACGAGCCCGACCGGGATGATCGAAATGTGCGGAGCAACGCCCGTCGCTTCGCGCTCAACACGGATTGAGTCAAGCAGCGTGCGCACCGTGCCCGGGTAGGCACCGTGCACCTTACCGTCCGCCACACGGGTACCCTCAGGATACACCGCCAGTACCTCACCTTGACGAAGCACCTGGACACCGTCCTCGATGGCCTTCAGTACTGCGCGACCTCCGCCGCGCTCCACTGGAATGTGCCCGACAGCACTCATGTACCAGCGCTGCAATCGGCCTTTCAGACCAGGTCGATTCCAGTAATCAGACTTCGCGTAGAAATGGAGCTGTCGCTCCCGCAGCCACGCCGCGACGATTACTGATTCAACCTCAGTCGTATGGCTTCCCATCGCCAGAATGAACGCACCGGTCTTCGGCAGGTTCTCACGGCCGACGACAGTCACACGAACCCGATATCTGATAAACGGCCCGAACAGCACGCTATTGAGCAAGCCGTACAGATTCAACGTTCTTCACCTCCTGCTTGTAAAAGGGCCACGTCCGAATGACACAGCCTGTGTATCTATTATGACATAAAATACTACTCATACAAATGAGCAGTATTTTATAAAGAAGTGCTTTTTATGCAACTTGCAAAATGACTGGCAATTCACCAACAGGGAGACGATCAACCACAGCAAAGTGTTTAGCAAGCTCCGCAATAATTGCCTGTGTGTATCCTTCTTCGCCGCGCTGACCGGCAAGCTTCTCAGCAACCTCTTTACTTGCGCGAAGATTCCAAACAAATTCATCATTCTGGGCAGAAGTCTTGTCACCGATAATAACAGTAAGCTTCGCTTCTTTATGGCCGTGAAACTTATGATCGTTGGGATCAGTTTCGAGGTCTTCAACGTTTTCAGGTACTTCATCCTTCACGCCGTCGACGTACTTTTGACCATCCCAACCCATTGTGCGTAGGTATTCCGCTGTCTTACCAGCGTTAATACGCACACGCTCGCCAAGCTCATCAGTATAGTCAACACCGAGGTACTCACGAACTTCCGGCACTGCCATGAACGCTTTAACCGCTGCAAGCACTGCCGACTTCTGATGAATAGCCTCATGGTCGGCAATCTCACCAATTGCGCCACCACAACCACCAAGGTGTGCCGAGCGATATCCCATAAAGTCATCAACTGTATTAATTTGCTCACCCAGTGGAGCTTCAGGATTAAGCACTGCAACAATTGAGGCATCCGCGTTTAACGCGACACCATAGTTCGATGCTGACCCACCAACACGACGAAGGCGAAGTTTTGGCTCAGAACCATCCGCGTTATGTATACACTTACGACCATCGACACATGCAGTACACGTAAAATCGTTTGGCTCAACAAGAGCCTCGTTATCGCGATCGGCAATTTCCTGCAGCTCAGCATGTGACGCATTCGCAAGTGAAGAGGGAATTCCTTCAGGGTTACCAAGTCCAAAATCTTGCAACCTGCCAAGAACAATTGCCTTGCGTTCGCGTGTCTGTTCCATTTCAATAATACCTATTTTTTCAGTCATACCTATTACTCTATTATTTTCCTCAGCTAATTGTACTCTTCGCGCTACAGATGTAAAGGCCATACACGTGCTACAATAAAAATATGAGCGAGCAAGGCAGATTCTCCAGCCTCCCGCGCGTCGAACAAATCGACCTTAATACAATTTTGCCAGATGACATTATCGATCCACAGCATACCGGCCGGTGGCTTGAGTTCGCAGAGCAAAACCCGGAGCTTGCGAATGAAATGCTTAAACGAGCTTTTGGTTTAGCCAGAACAGCACAAAACTCCCTTGAGATATCCAAGGGAGTTCTTGATGCAATAACCTTTGCCGCGAGCGCACTTGCCGAGGCGTTTAGACGCACTACGAACGTCGATGTCGACGCTGCAGATCCGCAACCTTCAGGCGTACCATATGACGGTCAACCAACTGATGAGCCTTCTCGAGCTCAACCTGATTCGTAGCACTATCACGTAATGCAATGGCACGGTCAAGCGCAGCCTTACTCTCGGCTTCGATGATATCGTCACCATGCTCGGCTTCATCAACTAATACGCGCACGCGTTCGGTGTTAATTTCGATAACTCCACCTGTAATCGCAAAGTATTCAAGCTGCGCGTCACTGTCTTGCTTGTTGCGGCGAACTGCAATCACACCAGACTTTGCAACCGCAACAAGTGGTTCATGGCCAGGAAATACAGAGATATCACCACTCGTTGTCGGGAGCATCACCTCATATACAGGTTCGTCCAGCTTAACACCAGCAAGAGTAATGAGCTGCAAATCCATACTAGTCCTTCTTCTCGCTTAGTGGGCCGCCAGCCATGTAGAACCAGCTTTCAGGCTTGTCGTCGTACTTACCAGCAAGGATGTCTTTTACATCTTTCACTGTGTCAGACACCTTAATATACACACCTTCGTTACCGGTAAACTGAGTTGCAACAAAGAATGGCTGCGCCAAGAAGCGTTGCAAGCGACGCGCGCGGTTCACAGTTTGCTTCTGGTCATCAGAAAGCTCTTCCATGCCAAGGATTGCAATAATATCTTGCAATTCTTTGTATTGCTGAAGAATACGCTGCGCTTCACGAGCTACGTTGTAATGCTCCTCACCAACAACCTCTGGGTCTAAGATAGTTGAGTTACTATCAAGTGGGTCGACCGCAGGGTAGATGCCAATTTCAGTAAGTGCACGGTTCAACACGATTGTTGAGTCGAGGTGGGCAAACGTGGTTGCAGGCGCTGGGTCGGTAAGGTCGTCGGCAGGCACGTATACAGCCTGAACAGAAGTAATCGAACCCTTCTTAGTAGAAGTAATGCGCTCCTGCAAAGCACCCATTTCTTGCTGCAAGTTTGGCTGGTAACCAACCGCGCTCGGTAGGCGTCCAAGCAGCGCTGAAACCTCAGCACCAGCCTGGGTAAAGCGAAAGATGTTATCGATAAAGAGCAGCACATCCTTCCCCTCGTCACGAAAGGCTTCTGACATCGCAAGCCCCGCAAGCGCTACGCGAAGACGCGCCCCAGGTGGTTCGTTCATCTGGCCGAATACAAGCGACGTCTTATCAAGCACACCTGCTTCGCTCATTTCGTGATAAAGGTCGTTACCCTCACGGGTACGCTCACCAACACCAGCAAATACAGAGTTACCACTGTGAAACTTAGCGATGTTGTTAATAAGCTCCTGAATCAGGACAGTCTTACCAACACCGGCGCCCCCAAAGAGTCCAACCTTACCGCCCTTCGCGATAGGTGCAATAAGGTCGATAACCTTAATACCGGTTTCAAGGATTTCAGTTTTGTTTGTCTGCTCCTCAAGTGCAGGTGGCTCACGGTGAATCGAGGCCTTTTTA
>DATIIX010000010.1:0-6297 GCA_035479175.1 Saccharimonadales bacterium (SeqCode)
ATTGGCAAAAAATAATCCCCACGATTTCGCTGGGGATTATTTTTGAAAGGCGATTTTATACGAGTGCTTTTTCTTTGAGTGTTTCATCGATTTTGAGGCGGTCGAAGCCACGGATAATTACTCCATCGATGTCGGTAACGGGCACTGCTTGCTGGCTGGACTTTGCGATAAGCTCTGCCATTGCGCCTGCATCTTCTTCAACATCTTTTACAATGTATGGTACGCCTAAATGGTCAAGGTATTGCTTCTCTGTTTTGCAGAATGCGCACGTAGGTGTGCTGTAGATAATGACATTTGTGCCATCTGTTGTCGTATCTGTTATTGTTGACATATCTCCCCCTTTATTTCTAGTGTCCATTATACCAACAGGCACACTAGGATTCAAGCCATAATCGTCATGGCTAAATGATTTTACGTGTAGTAAAATAAAAGCATATGCGGATATTTAGGGCGCATCAGGGTTTCGCGCTCCCAACGGTAGTGATAACATCGGTCGTGATGTTTGCTATTCTTACTGCTGTAATGGGTATGGTTGCGAGTACGAGTAGTAATCTTGATATTCAGTACTATGAAGGTATTGCTGCGGATGCAGCTGAGTCGGGTGCGGCGCACGCTAATGATTGTCTTAAGAATAACGGATATGTGAGTTCGTGGGGAGTAAAGACGCTTACTCCTGCAACGGACTGTACTGGGACGGTAGTTTCTGGCCAAGCGGCTTATATTGTCTCAACTTCTAGCTATCGAACGTCGTATAGCGTAAGCCCTGTGACAAGTTCGAATGTAGGCACGCAAACAGCCACGATTACCGGTACGACATCCATGCTTCGCCCTTCGGGCACTGTTTGGAAAACGTATGCCAAAACACTAATTGTTAAAACGGGTGGTCAGATTAGTGCTAGCCAAGTAGTATTTGGCTACTCGTCTGGTGCGGGTGCATTCTTTGGTACGGTTGGTGCTGATGGCGTCATGCGAACCGTGGGCTACAACGGTCAGGGGCAGCTTGGTAATGGAGGATACAGCTCAACCCTTACCCCACAAGTATTTCAGGTCCCGGGAGGGGCTCGGATAGTTTCCGGCTTCACAAGCTTTGTATCACTTGGTATCCACATGTACGCGCTTGATAGTAACGGGAATGCATACGGTGCCGGATGGAATGGTCACGGTGGCGAGCTAGGCGTGGGACAGCCTTCATCGACTTCTTCTATACCGACACCTGCTAAAGTGGTGCTTCCCGGTAAACAGATCAGTTTTATTATGGTTGGTTATAACAACAACTATTTCCTCACAACAGATAATAATGTATATGCAGCGGGGGCGTGTGCGAATGGTCTACTTGGCTCAAACTATACTATTTCAGGCTGCGTTGACCAATCAGCTCCCGTACGTGTGAATCTGCCAACGCCAACAGGCAGCGATCCTAACACAATTCCAACTAACAATATTACTACTGATCGTGACGACGTATATGTTCGCATGGCTGGTGGCAGGGTATATGGTTGGGGGGCAAATTATTGGGCGCAATTGGGCGGCGATAATTTTGTACCTTCTTCAACTCCTGTGCAAATTGGTACGTATGGTGATCCTGGCCAGCCAAAAGCGACGCAGGTATTTACGGATGGCTCCTCGATGTATATTCTTGATAGCACAGGACATGTTAATAGTCTAGGGCTTAACAACTATGGCCAGATGGGAACGAATACTACGTCACTTGTAATGGCTGCAAGTACTGGCAAATGTGTTGATAACGAAAACGGTGATGGTGTGACTTTTTGGCTCTTTCCCTGTAACGGCACGCCTGCACAGAAGTATCAATTACGATCAGATGGCTCAGTATATAATGCGGCTACGGGTCGTTGTCTTGATAATAGTAACGCTGATGGCGTTTCGCTCCACCTTAATAGCTGTAACGGTAGTGCGGCAGAGAGGTTTGTCTGGGACGCTAATGCGGGTACATTATATAACGCGCAGGCTAATAAATGCGTTGATAATAAATATGGTGACGGCACGACACTGTGGCTCTATTCCTGTATTGGCTCGATAAACCAGGCATTTACAGCCTATAACGGTAATCTTACATCATTTGATATGTCAGGTTTCACGGGGACAATTACTAAAATATGGGCAGACCAAGGATCTTTAAGCGCGCTAACAACAAAAGGTGAGATTTGGAGTGCAGGATATAATACTGCTGGTCAGTTTGGTAATGGGTCGACGGCGACTTATCAGTCGACGCCACTGAAATTCAATATGCCTGTGGCTGCAACAGACCTGTACGAGTCTCTCAGTAGCAATACGAATGTCTACCAGAATCTCTACGCAGTGGGCTCTAATGGCAGAATTTATGGCGCTGGGGCTAACACATTTGGGCAGCTTGGTAATGGTACGACAGGCGCAGTGGTTTCTACGCCCGTTGTGATGTCGGTTATCGATGGAAGCTCAATTGTTGCGTCACAGGTAAAGACTGGATATGGTACAACGGTTGTATTTACGACTAATGGATCGGTGTATACCGTGGGTAATAATGGCTCAGGGCAACTAGGCGACGGTACCACGACGAACAGATCAACCCCTATTAAGGCGCAATACGTCAATAACCTTGCACCTACGACGTACTAGTTAAATACCAGCCGCCATCAACTGGCGACTGATACGTGCTGAGCTCAAGATCGAGATGGTACTTTTGAAGCTCTTTTATTGCCTGTAAAGCCGCTTGACGACTTGCAAAACGCTTTTTGAGCGGTGCTGCCGCAGTTTTTGACTCGTATGGAATGTGTTTTGGGGTATTATTGCGGCGCGGCATTTTCTTAAAAGTAGCCCTTACATTAGTGGTGGATATCTGGTACAATAATACCATATGAGCAAGCTGCCAAACGACAGCACTAGTGCCGGTGACGGTAACAAGCGATCGCGACGATCTGACGGTCTCTACCTCATCGCATCTATGGCAGATACAACATGGCGCCTGTTTATACCAACCCTTGGGCTCTTGCTCAGTGGAAATGCACTTGATGACAAGCTACACACTCACCCGTGGTTGATGCTTGCTGGTGCAATCCTTGGTGGTTGGATAGCGGCTGTATTAATAAAGCGACAAATTGCAAAGGGTAACGATAGTGCTAAATAGTTTCGCAGCAAGTGACATTCATGTAAAACTCCCCGTGGAGCCAATTTTCCACGTTGGTTCATTCCCTGTAACTAATTCAATGATTCTTGGTACCTTTGGTATTGTCGTGATGCTTGCGGTGTTTGCCTACACAGTTTCGGCATTGAAACATGGTAAGCATAATCATTTTGTGGGGCTTGTGCAGTGGGCTGTCGAAGGCATGTATAGCTCGGTGCTGGATATTATCCCTGACCGTAAAGTGGCCAGGAGTATTGCTCCGCTTGCACTTGGTATGTTCTTTACCGTCCTCTTTACGTACTGGTGTGCGATTTTACCAGGCGTGGCGTCAGTTACCCTTGATGGCAAAGAGCTCTTTCGTGAATTGCCTAGTGACCTGAACTTCACGTTCGCACTTGCGATTATTTCGCTTGTCGCGGCTCAGTACTACGCAATCAAAACACATGGTGTTGTTGGTAACATTAAGCGTTACGCAAAAAATCCTTTGAAGGACCCTATCGGATGGTTCGAAGGCTTACTTGAATTTATCGGTGAATTTAGTCGCTATATTGCACTGAGCTTACGTTTATTTGGCAACGCGTTTGCAGGTGCTGTGCATCTGATGATTGTTGGTGTTTTGACTGGCTGGCTTGCTGGTCTTACTCTACCGTTTGTGATGATATTTGAGCTGTTCATCGGTTTTATCCAGGCGTATGTATTCTTTGTTCTGACGGTTATCTTTACTGCCCTCGCCACGGCATCGCATGGCGACTCCCATTCTTCTGATCATTCTCTTGCCGAACCGAAGCTAGCAGAGAGTGACCGTACGTAACGTTTATTAATAAATAAGGAGATTTACTAACTATGAACGCATTGGCATTTGGTTTGACCTACGCACTTCCAGCATTTGGTGCTGCAATCGGTGTTGGTTTGATTGGTCTTGGCGCGCTTAACGCACTTGGCCGTAACCCAGAGAAGCTTAGCGATATCCGTACTCTTATGATTACTGCTATCGTGTTTGCTGACTCACTCGCGATCATCGGTATCATTGTTGCCTTCATTGCAAAGGCGTAATGGTAATTTATGGCAAGTTTTATTGGACAATTTGCCGCTGAGGGTAGCTCGGATATCATGACGGGCCTTGGTATTGATGGGAAGCTTCTTGTTTTCCAGCTTGTTGCATTCTTGCTTTTGGTGTTTGTACTTTCGAAATGGGTATTCCCTATCTTTTTCAAGATCATTGATAAGCGTCAAGAGACAATCGAAGAGAGCAATCGTGCTGCCGTAGAGGCATCTAAACATGCAGAAAAGGCACAAGAAGAGATCGCTAAGCTTCTCAAGGAGGCGCGCACCGAAGCGAAAGCGATCGTGACGACCGCCAAAGAAGAAGCCACTGCTATGGTGCAGGACGCTGAATCTAAGGGCAAGGCACAAGCCGAGCACATTGTGGCTGAAGCGCATGATGAAATTGCTAAGGAAGTGATTGCGGCGAAGAAAGCTCTTCATAACGAGACGATTGATCTTGTTGCATTAGCAACTGAAAAAGTTATTGGTAAGACAGTAACTGACGGTGTCGATGGTAAGGTGATCAAAGCGGCGCTCGAGGAGAGCAGGTAATCTATGCAAGGTAAAATCTCTCGCCGTAAGCTCGCGCTTTACGTTGCTGATGCAATCGAGGCAAAGCAGAAGCTTGGAGCTATTCTTTCTGAGGTAGCTGCGTATCTTGTCGATAGTAAACGAACGCGCGAAGCAGAATTGCTTGTGCGTGCTATCGAGGATGAGCTTGCGGCACGCGGTATTGTTATTGCCCATGTAGTAACGGCACGACCACTCGCGAAAGAGCTTGAGCAAGCGATTACCAAGATGATTGATGCTCGAGAGATTCACCTTGATGCAGAGGTTGACCCGAGCGTTATCGGTGGCGTACGTGTTGAGATGCCGGGCAAATTACTCGATGCGACCATTAAACGTAAACTCCTGGCATTACACCAGGCAAAGATATAAGAAAGGCTGACTGATGGCTGATATAGCAGTGACAGAATTATCAAAAGGCCTTCGCGCGGCAATTGCTAAGTTGGATGCGAGCGATAATCTCGAATCAGTTGGCGTTGTTACTCGTGTAGGCGACGGTGTTGCGTGGGTTCATGGCCTCGCAGATGCTGGCTACAGCGAAGTGCTTCAGATTGAGACCAAATCTGGAATTATCGAAGCATTCGTACTTAACCTTATGGAAGATGAGATCGGTGCCGTACTCCTCGGTAGCGACCAAACCGTTTCTGCAGGTGACAAAGTAACGCTTAAGGGCGAGGTACTTTCTGTACCAGTTGGCCCTGAACTTCTTGGTCGTGTGGTTAACCCTCTCGGCGAGCCACTTGATGGTGGCCCGGCGATTAAAGCAAAGCAACATGGTACCGTAGAACGCGAAGCAATTGGCGTGATGGGCCGTAAACATGTGCACGAACCAATGATGACCGGCATTATGGCAATCGACGCCATGTTCCCTATCGGTCGTGGTCAGCGTGAGCTGATCATTGGTGACCGTCAAACTGGTAAGACGGCAATCGCGATCGACACTATGATTAACCAGGCTCGTGAAAACACTGGCGTGGTAAACATTTATGTTGCAGTTGGCCAGAAGCTTTCTAAGGTTGCTGGCCTTGTCGAGCGCCTTAAAGAAGAAGGCGTGATGGATCAGACGATTGTGGTTGTAACTGGCCCAAGTGATCCTGCATCACTCCTTTACCTTGCGCCATATGCGGGTACGGCTATGGGTGAATATTTCCGCGACAACAAGCAGCACGCGTTGATGATTTACGATGACCTCACGAAGCACGCGGTCGCATACCGCCAGATGTCATTGTTGCTTCGTCGTCCACCTGGACGTGAAGCGTTCCCTGGTGACGTGTTCTATTTGCACTCTCGCCTTTTAGAGCGCTCGGCGAAACTTTCTGATGACCTGGGTGCAGGTTCGCTCACTGCTCTCCCTATTATTGAGACGCAGGCTGGTGATATCTCTGCATACATCCCTACTAACGTGATTTCAATCACTGATGGCCAGATTTTTATGGAAACTGACTTGTTCTACCAAGGTATTCGTCCGGCGATCTCTGCAGGACTTTCGGTGAGTCGTGTTGGTGGTGATGCCCAGACTAAGGCTGTTAAGTCGGTTTCGGGTCATCTCAAACTTGGCCTTAGCA
>DATIIX010000011.1:0-2177 GCA_035479175.1 Saccharimonadales bacterium (SeqCode)
CTTGGCTGCCGGTCGTTCCGTATGTAGGTGCGCTGGTAACGGCATATGCTGTGGTGTGGTACGCAATGTACGCATACCTCTTTTACAGAAAGATAGTAGACGACGATGCCAAGCCGGCCTAATTTACAAAAAGCACGTGAGCGTGTTGAAAAGCTGCGTGTTGCGATTAACGATTATCGCTATCACTATCACGTACTCGATGAATCAACGATGAGCGAGGCCGCGGCGGACAGCTTAAAGCACGAGCTTTCGCAGCTTGAATTAGAATACCCAGAGCTCGTCACACCCGATAGCCCAACCCAGCGCGTTGCAGGCAAGGCGCTTGATAAATTTACGAAGGTGACACATCGCACACGAATGATTAGTTTGGCGGATGTCTTCAATGATGAAGAAATTGTCGCGTGGATCGAACGTATGCAGAAAGCGTTGCCGAATGTATCAAATGAGTACCTCTGTGATATCAAAATGGACGGTTTAGCATGCTCGCTGGTATACCAGGATGGTGTGCTTCAGCAAGCGGTCACGCGTGGCGACGGCTTGGTGGGTGAGGATGTCACGATGAATGTGCGCACAATTAAAAATGTTCCCCTGCGACTACGCGGTAATCAGAAATTCGCAGCATTCTTGCGCGGTCGTACTGAAATACGTGGTGAGATTGTAATGTACAAGCAAGATTTCGCAAAACTGAACGAACAGCGTAAAGAGGCAGGCGAGTCACTTTTCAAAAACCCGCGTAATCTTGCGGCAGGAACAATTCGTCAGCTCGATCCACAGTTAGTTGCGGCACGCCCATTACACTTTGTCGGGTATGATATTATTCGCGATGATTGGGACGATGTGCCAACAATCGCATACGGATATTCTGCGATGTATGAGCTTGGTATTGAAACCAGCAAACAGACGCAGGTAGTACAGGGCAAAGCGGCAATTATTGATTATGTTACACACCTCGGTGAAATTCGTGGAGACTTAAAATTTAACACAGATGGTGCCGTTATAAAGTTAAATGATCGAGCACAATTTGAAGATCTTGGCATTGTTGGCAAAACCCCTCGTGCTGCAGTTGCCTTTAAATTCGCCGCCGAAGAAGCAACGACAATCGTAAAGGATATCGTCATTTCGATTGGCCGCACTGGTGCTGCAACCCCAGTGGCTGTATTTGACCCTGTACAAGTTGCCGGTACGACGGTACAGCACGCTAGTCTCCATAATGCAGATGAAATTGCTCGGCTTGACGTGCGTCGTGGTGATACCGTTATCATCTTTAAAGCAGGCGACATCATTCCACAGGTTCAGAGTGTTGTTCCCGAACTTCGCCCGAAAGATTCTGCCGCAATTAGTTACGAAGAAGAACTAAAACGCCAATACCCTGAGCTTGAATTTGTCCGCCCAGAGGGCGAAGTCGTCTACCGCGTGAAGGGACTCACTGGCGACCTTATACTGAAGCGCTCGCTCGAGCATTTTGTTTCAAAGGGTGCATTGGATATTAACACATTTGGTGAGAAAAACGTTGTTGCCGTAATTGACGCAGGGTATGTGAATAACCTTGCGGATATCTATCGCCTAACAAAAGAAAAACTATTGCAACTCGACCGTTTCGCTGACATTTCAGCTGCAAAACTCATTGACGCAGTCGCCGCTGCAAAAAATCCACCGCTCGAACGTTTTGTATATGGACTTGGCATTCGCCACGTTGGCGTGCAGACAGCAATTGATCTAGTAAGTCATTTTGGCAGCCTTGATGCGATCACTCATGCGACGATTGATGAGCTCGAAGGTATCGATGGTATCGGTAAAGTTGTAGCGGAGAGTATTGCGGCATGGTTTGCAGACGAAGATAATCTCATGCTTCTTGATGAGTTTACAAAACTTGGCGTCGCGCCTCATTTTGAGAAAAAGACAGGCAAGTTGCTTGGGCAAAATTTTGTCGTTACGGGTACACTTGAAAGCATGGGTCGTGACGAAGCGGCTGATGCAATCCGCGCGCTCGGTGGTACATTCCAAACGGCTGTTGCTAAAGATACGACGTATCTTGTAGCCGGTGGTAAAATTGGCGCAAGCAAGTTAAAGAAGGCCGAGCAGTATGGTACGAAGATCATTACCGAGGCCGCACTCCTAGAACTTATAAAAAATAAATAACACATCCCTGAGGAGGCAGCATGCCAACATTTCAATAC
>DATIIX010000012.1:0-10868 GCA_035479175.1 Saccharimonadales bacterium (SeqCode)
CGTGCTTATCGCGGCTAAGAGCCGAGTGAAGATATACCACATGTGGCATAATCGTTGCACCAAGCATCGCGACAGCAAGCAGAATCGTTTCTTTGCCTTCAAGCCGCGGAACGATACCTGTCAGCATTTGCCCCACTTGCGGCGGATGCATAAAGAGCCCGACAACAAACCCAATCGGAATAACAAGAAGTAGGCTTACAATCACACGTTCATACACATGCTGGCCTTTTCGAGTATAGGTTGCGAGGAGTAGTAGTGAAACAAGACCAGTAATAATACCGCCTGCAACAAGAGGTACATTAAATAGCAGTTGTAACGCAATAGCACCGCCCACTACTTCTGCGAGGTCACACGCCGCAGCCACTACCTCAGCTTGTACCCAGTAGGCAATACGAGATTTATCACCAAGACGCGATGCAATTACCTGCGGTAAGCTTTTGCCAGTAACCACGCCTACTTTCGCCGATAAATACTGCACTAAACCAGCCATAAGATTTGCGAATATAAGCACCCAGAGTAGCAGGTACCCATGCTTCGCACCAGCGCTAAAGTTAGCGGCAAAATTACCCGGGTCAACGTAAGCTACGGCTGCAACAAATGCCGGACCAAGTAGTGAAACAACCCGTGCAATACGTACTTTACGATTCATGCGACGCCCCTATACCACTAATTATCACAGGAAGTGGCTCATCAAATGCAATACGCGGTATATTAACAAGCTCACGTGAGCTACCATCAGGGTATTGATGTTGATACACTTCAGTCACTGGACCGAAAACTGCATCATTCCAATCAAAGCCAAGCTTCTCAGCTGTCTGTTTAACATTCTCTTCAGACGAACCTTCAATCTCAACATACATATTAAGATGTGGCCACTCATCAATGACAACTTCTACGTCACCAAAACTCCATGTCTCGCGACGCGATTCTTGGAACGATTTATGAATAAGATCTACTTGTTCCAACAGCGCAACAGTGGCATCAAAATCACTGACCGTCACCTCAATTTCTTTGGCGCCCGTCAATGAAACCTCATCGAATTGCTTATACGCTAGCGTCGTACGATCACCCTCATCTCGAACCCGAACAAACGCATTATGCTCGGCAAGCTGATCAGTCTCGATAATAACTCGCCGCATGAGCCGCATCGGCTGTTCGCAAGTTGCACCAGTACGCGCTAATATCTCTCGCGTCGCGTCGATATCAATATCGCAAAATTTCACTTCTATCTCAGTCTTCATATATCCCTTGGCTACAAAACGGGCGTGGTATTCGTTAAAACGCCACGCCCGTCATTTGCTAAATTACCTTACTAATCTTTCTTCTTGCCGCCAGCGTTCACTTCGTAGCTGGTGTTAGTGCTTTCGAAGAAGTTCACAAGCTCGAGTGTGTCATTAGCTGCCGCCATCCACTTCGCCGGGTTATCAACATTGTAGTGCGTACCGAAACCAAGCTCTTCAAAGCGACGATCGGTGAGATATTTCACATACTGATTAACGTAATCAGCGTTAAGGCCAAGGATTCCCTTGGGGAGAAGGTCGTTGTTGTATTCCATCTCCATCTCAACAGCGTCCAAGATCATTTGCTTAATCTCTTCGGCAAATTCTGGATCCTGAAGGTCTTCGTTCTCTTCAAGCGTAGTAAGAATCAAATTCATACCAAACTTCAAGTGAAGACTCTCGTCGCGGATGATCCAGTCCATCAGGCTACCAAAGTTACGCAGCAAGTTACGCTGACGGAAACTAAGTGCTACCATAAAGCCAGAGTAGAACCACACACCTTCAAGAATAATATTGTAAGCAACGAGGTTACGAATGAAATCTTTTTTGCCTTCAGTAGTATTAATATCAAGCGTGTCTTCAGTCATACGCTTGATATACTTCGTTTCGAATTCCTCCTTGCGCGCCATTGATGGAACTTCGACATGTGCTTCGTATGCCTTCTCACGGTCAATTGGGAATGTTTCAAGAATATACTCAAAACTCATACAGTGGTTGGCCTCTTCCCACATCTGCTTTGCAAGATACAAGTGACATTCTGCGGCATTCACGTATGGGTAAACACCGAATGCAAGCGCCTTGTTCACGAGTAACTCATTTGGATTGAAGTAGCTTACGAGGAAAGTAAATGCGTGCTTTTCTTCGTCACTCAGTTTCTTCCAATCTGCAAGATCCTGCGCGAGCTGGATTTCATTTGGAAACCATGTATTAGCAACTGCCTGGTCATATAAATCTTTTGCCCATTGATAATGGATTGGTTTAAGCAGTAGCCCATCCTGGACACCTGCACCTAAAATTCCTGCCATATTTTCCTCCTACTGACATCCTTCGCACTGCGTTAAATCTGCTGGATCAATTGGAGCTGCGACTTCACCGCGCGCTGCAGCCTCTTCATTAGCGGTTGCCTGTGCTTGTTCCATTGCGTCCGAGATAGCCTGCAGTTTCTCTTCGAGTGACATGTTGTCATTGATAATTGTTGATGCGTTCATTTTTCATCCCCTCCTTTTATGACTTTGCGAATCCGAACCCGACTTTTTTAGCACCAGTGCGAGCTGCGATATCTTCAGATTTATTCACCTTAGTAGTCGACTGCTCTGCCTGGTGACGTGGCTTCACGTGTAAATAGTATGTTGTCTTAAGTCCACGGCGCCATGCTTCTGTGTAGATTTCAACATATTCATCAATATCACGGGTTTCAAGATACATATTGCGGCTAATTGCCTGGTCTACCCATTTCTGTGCACGTGCTGCTACTTCGATAAATGCGTATGGACTAAGCTGGAAGCTCGTCTTGTATACATCTTTTATTCGCTGCGGAACTGCCTCAACAGTCTGGATATCACCAAGATTAGCAAGAACTTCATCTTTTACCTCTTCCCAGATGCCAAGATCACGAAGGTCGTTCACGAGATTTGTGTTCACCTCAAGGAACTTACCGTTCAAGGTGCTGCGTGAGAAAATCTGAGCAAACTGCGGGTCAAGACCTGGAGTTGTACCAGCAACAAGACCGATGTTCGCAGTTGGTGCAATCGCCATAAGCGTCGCGTTACGCATACCCTTCTTAACCTTCTTACGGAGTAATTCCCAGTCGAGGTACGCCTTGCGGTTTACTTTTACTTTTACCTTTCGGTCGGCTGCAAGCTGGTCAAGCGTGTCAATTGGCAAGTAACCCTTGCTCCAACCGCTTCCCTTGTACTGCGGATAGCTCCCACGAATTATGGCAAGATCTGCTGATTCATCAATAGCGTGGTAACTAATAAACTCAGTAAGCTTGTCGATGAGATCATATGCCTGATCGCTCTCATAGCTAAAGCCAAGCTTTTCAATCACATCGGTGAAGCCCATCATCCCAAGTCCAATTGCACGGTTCTGAAGGTTCGAGTTCATCGCCTCTGGGATTGGCGTGTTAGTGATGTCACAGAGATTATCAAGTTGGCGAACAGCACTGCGCACGGACTGTTCAAGCTTATCCCACTCCCATGTCTTTTCAAGGGTCAGGTGGCGACTCAAATTAATACTAATAAGGTTACAGACAGAGGTATTCTTCTCGTCCTGAGGCAGTGTAATCTCAGTACAAAGATTTGAACAGTGAATAGTACCGGTGTTGTTGTTTAGTGCACGAGTGTTAATAGTGTCCTTCCATGTTACCCATGGGTGACTACCCGCCTGAAGCTGTGTAAGAATTGCCTTGAACTGCTGACGTGCCGGGATAGTCTTAAATATCCGCAGCTTGCCTGCATCGGCCATCTTGACGTACTCTTTGTATCGAGTACTGAACGCTTCACCGTAAAGTTCAGGTAGGTCTGGCGTCTCAGCCGGATCAAACATGTACCATTCTTGGTCTTTTTCAACACGCTTCATGAATTCGTCAGAAATATATACAGCCGTATCAAGGAACCGAGTACGAAAGTATGGGTCACCAGAGTTCTGACGAAGGTCGAGAAATTCCGGGAAATTCAGGTGCCAATTCTCCATGTACATTGCTGCTGCCCCTGCTTTTTTACCTTTACGGCTCACGGCGAAGAGTGCGGTGTCGACCATTTTCATAAATGGAATAGGACCAGTGCTTTCAGTATTGGTAGTGTGCACAGGGCTACCAGCCGCACGAAGCTTAGTCATCGTAATACCAATCCCGCCGGTGCCTTTTGCAATCCACATGGTGTCACGTACACTTTTCGCGATTGACTCCATGTCGTCTTGCACTTCCATAAGAAAACAGTTCGAAAGTTGTGGGAACGCACCCCCTGCGTTCACACGAGTCGAACCACCCGCCACGTATTCGAGCCGCGCCATATGCCCGTAAAAATCAATTGCCGAAGCGGTCGGATCTTCCTCATTATAGCTAAGACCCATTGCGATACGCATATGAGTAAACTGTGGCGTTTCCATCGGGTCACCATTATTTTTGCGAAGCGCATAGCGGTTGCGGTTGGTCACAACACCAATATATTTGAAGAGCTCGTCATGTACTGGCTCAAGCACGCTCCCAAGTCTCTTTAGATCAAAACGACCGTCAGTCATGCGCTCATCAAGTAAACCATCCTTAGCCGCAGCTTTAATATATGCAGGAAACTTCTGGGCATGCAGTTTCTTAAGCTCAGCTGCATTCTCGTAGTCGCCCAAAATTTTCTTATAGATGGTCTTAAGAAGAAGCCTTGCAGCAATTTTGTCAAAATCAGGATCATCCTTAACGTTTTGTAATGCCGTATGGATGACAGATTCATCAAGTTGTTCTGTGGTGATCCCATCAAATAATGTTAACTGAAGTTGTGTTGCAACTTCTACTACTTTCTGGATTTGGTTTGGAAGCCCCTCACTCGCCGCTACAAGAGCTAAATTAATCTTATTAGCGTCGAAATCTTCACGGGTGCCATCGCGTTTTACGACTTGAATACCGGCCATATTCTATTCCTTTGTTATAGTTATTACCTTCACCGACCCCAGCCCCTCAGGGGCGCAAGAAAGCCACCTACTAGTGTAGTGTGCTAGTTTTACGACAAACTTGCATAAGTGTCTATTTTGCTGAACTACTACATATGTAGCGTCTACTACTCATGATAAGCGCTATATATAGCGATTTCAAGCGTTTTAACTTGTTTTTTTAACAATAAACCTAAATAACACCTTATAGCGTAGATGGTAATTTTTACTACGCTATATGTAGCGTATGATTCACACATTGATTCATTTGAAATACCGACGGACTTGTAAGAGTAGAGCCTCTTAAGCGTAACCGTAGAAGGTGTATAATAATAAACAATATGGAAAATATAATCACTATAAAAGACTTTAAGATGCGATTCGGCAATACCGAAGTCATTCATGGCCTTACCTTTAACGTAAAGCGCGGCGAAACATTCGGGTTTCTTGGCAGCAACGGCTCCGGTAAAACTACCACTATCCGTGCATTACTAGGCATTTATCAGCCTACTGACGGTGAGCTACTTCTGGACGGCAAGCCATACAGCGTATCCGGCGGTATGAAGCTCGGGTACCTACCTGAAGAGCGTGGCCTCTACAAAAAAGAGTCTGTTATTGACGCAATGGTATATTTTGGCGAGCTAAAAGGAATGAGCCGTGATGAAGCCAAAGAAGCCTCACTCGCCTACCTTAACCGTGTAAATCTTGCCAACAAAGCAAATGTGCGCCTTGATAAACTTTCTGGTGGCCAGCAGCAAAAAATCCAGCTTGGCATTACCATTATGGACAACCCCGAGCTCCTCATACTTGACGAACCGACCAAGGGATTCGACCCAGTCAACCGCAAACTCCTCATGGACATCATTAAAGAGCATCGTGCAAAAGGCGCTACTATCATGATGGTAACCCACCAAATGGATGAAGTTGAGCGCCTCTGCGATCACATCGTTCTATTGAAAGATGGCAAGTCATACGCCTACGGCACCGTTGAAGAAGTAAAGAAGAAGTTCAACAAAAAGTCACTCGACGAAGTATTTCTCCAGGTATATGGCGATGAAAACGAGGAGACAAGATGATGCACAATCTTTCAACCGTTATTCGATTCGAAATTGTTCGTACTTTAAAAAAGAAATCATATTGGATTATGGCGCTTGGCTTCCCAGTAATGATGATAGCAATATTTGCAATCATATATTTCTCGAACCAATCAACCAACAAGGCTGCTAAGGAGCTTCAAAACCAGTCATTCAGCATTGAAGTTACCGATGAGACACATTTGATTAAGCCTTCTATTCTTGAAGCACTGAAAGCAAAAACCATCAGCAGCAAGCAGCAAGGTGTCGATGATGTAACTTCTGGTAAGATAGATGGCTATATTTACTATCCAAGTGACATCAGTAAACATCCAATTGAAGCCTATGGTCAGGACGTTGGCATCTTTAATAACAGTCGCTATGATGCAGTTGCAGGTATGATTCTCAAACAATCTATCCAAAATTCAGTCGATGTGAATGTGCGCAGTGTTATAAGCAATCAAGCTTCAACAAACGTCACTACGTATCGCGATGGCAAAGAGTATGATCCTATCAAGCAAATGATCCTGCCTGGGCTATTCTTAGTGCTCTTCTATATGTTGATTGCATTCTCCGCTAATCAAATGCTCACGAGCACCATCGAAGAAAAAGAAAATCGCGTGATCGAGATGATCCTCACCACCATCGAGGCTCGCACGTTGGTAATTGGCAAAATCGTATCACAGGTTGCGCTTTCCCTACTCCAGGGCTGTATCATCGTGCTTCCAGCACTTGCAGGGTATTTCTTGTTCCACGATAAACTCAATTTGCCGTTTATTGATCTAACGACACTTCCGGTTGATATTCCGCGCATCTTAACCGGCGCGCTTGTCTTTACCGTGAGCTTCCTGTTCTTCACGGGTATACTAGTATTGATCGGTTCGAGCGTACCAACCGCCAAAGAAGCAAGTCAATTCCTTGGCATCGTTATGATCGCAATCTTTGGCCCACTCTACGCCGCATCGCTATTCATCTCAACACCAGATGCACCGCTTGTTCGATTCTTGAGTCTATTCCCATTCACGGCGCCAATTCCGCTCTTACTCCGCAATGCAGTTGGCAATCTGCACCCATGGGAGCTCGCTGTCGCGCTACCAATTCTTATTGTGTCTGCGACCGTTATATTAGTACTCGCCGTCCGCGTATTCCGCTACGGTGCGCTCGAATATAGCCGCAAAGTATCGCTCCGCGAAATTTTTGGTCGACGCTAAGTCTGGCCATAAAAATACGCCGACCCATTGGTCGGCGTATTTTTATGGCGGAGAGACAGGGATTCGAACCCTGGGTACTTTGCAGTACACACGCGTTCCAGGCGTGCCAATTCAACCACTCTTGCACCTCTCCGTAGTATTCACATTATAGCAAAGTCATTCCCCTTGTGTTTTTTATTGTAAGGTTGTATTTTATACACTTCTCATCTGTTGCTTTCCCGAGCTCTGAGTGCCTATAATAAGAGAAGATGCCGAAGGCCACCACATCCACACCGGTTATACAACTTACCACTCTCACCAAACGCTATGGGTTCGGAGAGACCTCTCATAAAGCGCTTGACGAAGTAACGCTCACAATCGAAAAGGGCGAATTTATTGCCGTCATGGGCCCATCTGGCTGTGGTAAAACAACGCTCTTAAACGTTATCGGTCTACTTGATCGTGCTAGCGAGGGTGATTATGATCTTGATGGCAAATCTGTCGCCAGCCTTTCGGGGCAGCAACAAGCACGTGTTCGCTCAAGCCAAATTGGCATCGTGTTCCAAAGCTTCAATCTTATTCATCGCCTAAACGTACTCGATAATGTTGCGCTACCACTTACCTACAGCGGCATTCCTCATCTCAAACGACTCGAGCGCGCCAGCGAAATTCTCAAAACATTCCACTTACAGGAGCGTGAATACTATATGCCATGGCAACTAAGCGGCGGCCAAATGCAGCGCGTAGCCATCGCCCGCGCACTCGTAAACCACCCGAGTATCATTTTGGCTGACGAGCCTACGGGCAATCTCGATAGCCGTTCCAGCCATGTAATTATGGAAGAGCTCAGCCAGCTTCATAAGCAAGGCAACACAATTATTATGGTGACGCACAATCCTAACCTCACAAGCTATGCAAGCCGTGTCATCAACATGCTCGATGGCAAAATCGCGAGCGACACCAGCACGATGCCGGACCCGACAGCGCCTAAAAAATCCGTAAAGATTCCACTGAATCAACACACAAAACGTAAAGAAAAGATCACCAAAACAACAAAAACACCACGTAAAAAGACACGAAAGGCAGCGAAATGATCCAGTTACTTACCGATCATGTTCATAATGCCTACCACTCATTAAGGAGTAATCGTGGACGCACATTACTTACCGTACTAGGTATTGCAATCGGCATCGCAAGCGTAACATGCACATTGGCCATTAGTGATGGCGTACGAAAAATGGTTGATACGCAAGTTTCCGCATTCAATGGCAGGCTTGCCGTTGTTCGCCCTGGGTTTAAATCACATGATCCTAATCAACTTGTAAGCCCGGTCACGCAGCAGTCATTCAGCACAAGTACGCTTACCGATGCGGATACGGCTGCTCTATCAAAATTACCGAATGTTGAAGCTGCGGTACCACTTATGACAATCGAAGGCACGATCCATGCTCAACACGCGACCGGCTCCAACAGTGTTGTGCTAGCAACAACGCCTGATTTTGCCAAGGTATCGAACATTACGATGCTCTCAGGAAAATTCCTCGATGACACAACAGACGACAATACCGCTGTAATTGGTCTTCAGCTCGCTATATCATTATTTGATACCGATCATCCCATCGGCGAAGCATTCACTATGCGCGGCCAGCAGTTTACCGTTGTCGGTGTCCTCCGCCAGGATAGTGCACCGATTAACTTCAATAATGTTGACCTCAATAATGCCGTCGTCGTAAGCTTCGAGCAAGGAAAGAACTTTAATCAAGGCCGCTCACAGATTCAGCAAATTGATTTACTTACCAAAAAATCATCAGATTTATCTGATGCCACCAAGCAAGCAAAATCAAAACTACTTTCACAACACTTAGGCGAAGAGGATTTCTCCATTACAAGCGGCAAAGCCATCACCCAGCCAACCGGTCAGCTGTTCCAGGCGATGACAGGCGTCATGACTGCAATCGCTGCTATATCGCTTATCGTGGGTGGCATCGGCATTATGAATATTATGCTCGTCGGTGTCGCCGAGCGAACGCGAGAAATCGGTATTCGCAAGGCCGTTGGTGCGAGCCAACGTGCAATCGTTGCCCAGTTCCTTATTGAATCACTCATTATGAGTGGATTTGGCGGATTAATCGGCTATGGATTTGGCTACTTATCGGCTTTTATCGTCAGTATCTTCCTTTATTTCACCCCGGCATTTAGCTTGCAAACAGCTGGCATCGCACTTGGGATGATGATTGCCGTTGGCCTATTCTTTGGCCTCTACCCCGCTCTAAAAGCAGCACGAAAAGACACTATCGAATCACTACGGCAATATCATTAAATAAATGAAAACTGACTTTAATAATAAGTCGACCCGCCGCCCCGCTTCTTTCATCCAAGCTCTTTTTTAAGCTTATCAATAATCTCAAGCCCAGTTGGATCAACATTGTTCAAGATTGCTACGTACACACTGACAAACTCACCCAAAATACAGCCCCAAAGCAGCTGTTCCATCACGCCCTTACCGGCAATAGGCACGACCGTTGCTTTTGGTCGGCGGCCCGAAAGTAACCGATCACTGATATTAAATCGCTTCAATATACGAGGATTTTCAAGCTCGCTTACCAAATCAAATACAGCAAATGGTTTTTCAATCGGATGGCTCGTCCAACCCGCAAACTCGTTATGACTGAATTCCGGTAGTATGTTCGAAACCGACACATTCTTTGCATTTTCATTCCAGCTGATCTTCCACTTGTATGCCACTGGTGCCATGAGCGGTCCGGCGTAAAATACCGGTGTCTTCCCTACCGCAAGTAATGCCAACTGCTTTGCATAGTTATGCTCAATGGGTACATCTTTGTCCCATAATTCGCTCTCTTGATGTAACCATGGCTCGCATTGCGTCATTTCATCGTATACATTTTTTGATGCAAGCCCAAACTCAACAAGTACGCGTAGCAAGATGCGAAGATTATAAATCATCCCATAACGTGCTTCCGATTCCTCAGGAATCAACCCAAGCATTACGTGATTATTCGTTGCGAGGTCTTTCAGTTTGCCTCCGCTCGTAATCGCGACCACTTGGCAAGATTTTTTAATTGCTGCTTCAAAACAAGCTACAGTCTCCTCGGTACTACCCGAAAAGCTACTTGCTATCACGAGTGTGTTTTCATGCGTATAATTCGGCAGCTCATATCCACGAACAATTTCAAATGGCACAGTAAGGCTATCATGCAAAATCACCTTTGCCATTTCAGCCGCGAGCGCAGAACCGCCCATACCTGCAACAACTATATTATTGATTACTCGATCATCATGTTCACTATCAACCAGATTCACCTCAAGTGCTGTCTGGCGATATATATCCGCCACCACGGCTAGCGCCCCTGATCGATCGCGCTGCTTCAATACGTTTATGTCATCCAACATCGTCACCACTCCCCTTGCGAAATATTCTCTTACTATGATACAGTATTGTATAAGTAAGCATAACTACTAAATATTCAAGAGGTGGGCATGGATATTCAACCGCAATCAACACAACCAATTAGTGACGACCAAGAACTTGCGAAAGTTCTCGCTGGAGTAAACACGGACGCAAGCGAGGCTGAAACGATGCCTACAGCTGCTGCGGTGCAGTCACCAGTAGCTCCAATGGAACCTCCAGTTACGATGTCTGCACCCGATCCTACTATGCCAGCTGT
>DATIIX010000013.1:0-10046 GCA_035479175.1 Saccharimonadales bacterium (SeqCode)
CGCTTAGCCACTACCGCTACCTTGAGCACGGTGCACACTGGGCTATCTTGGTGCTAGGTATTATTATGCTTGCGAAGCTCTACCATATTGAGCCAGCCGAGTGGTTCACTGGTTCAATAGGGCTTATCTTTATTGCCACGGCCGTTGCTAGCAGTATTATTGAACGCAGAAAAGCAGCTACATAGATTCTAACGGAAGTGTCACAGTGAAGACGGAGCCTTCACCTGGCATACTTTTGATAGTAATCTTACCGTGATGTGCTTCGGTGATTTTCTTAGCAATCGAGAGGCCAAGACCATAACCTGTGGTACTTCGTGATTCTTCAGCGCGATAGAAGCGCGTAAATGCATTCCTAACCGTATCTTCATCCATGCCGATGCCCTCATCTTTTACTGACAGTACCAGCGAACGGCCCTGCGCCTCGCTTGCTACATGCACCGCGCTACCCGCGGGACTATATTTAATTGCATTATCGAGCAGGATCGTAAGGAGCTGCGTCAGGCTACGAGCGTTGCCATATACTGTCGTGTCGCCCGTTGCATCTTCAACAGAGATATTCTTTGCTTGGGCCTGGCTGACCACCATGCTCATTGCCTCACTTACTATGTCTGGTAGTGAGACATTGTCTTGAAGTCCACTACTATCGTCGCGAAGTAGGCCAAGCATTGCATCGGCCAATGATTGTAGCCGCGTGATATCCTCAATATTGTCGGCAATCACCGTACGGGCATCGGCAAGTTTTAGTTTTTTATCACGGAGCGCGACTTCGTTTGCTGTGCGCAGTGCTGTTAGCGGCGTGCGCAGTTCATGGCTTGCATCACTCACAAACTGTGACTGTGCCTCCATGTTTTCTTCGATCGGCCGTAGTGTATACTGCGCCAGCAGGTAGCTTAAAATACCCCCCGATATTAACGCCATGAGATTCACAATGACTAGATCAACAAGCAACGATGTGCGAGCCTCATTGGCACGGTTAGACAGATAATCATCAAAAGTTAATTGTGTGTCGCGATCGGGTGCGATATCCCTCAGTGAGATTGCATGCGGACGCCTATCGAGCTCGCGCATCGAAACACTATAAAAGATAACGCTAAATCCAACACTCATTGCCATAATGATAGCAAGGTAAGTGCCGGTGAGTCGCAAGGCATCTTGTTTAAGGTGTTTCATTATTCGTCTCTGATTACGTATCCAAACCCTCGTACCGTTTGGATGAGTTGGTCGCCCTTGAACGGTTTATCAATTTTACCACGAAGATAGTTGATAAATACTTCGACATTATTTGGCAAGATGTCGGCATCAAAGTCCCAGACATGCGTCATGATATTCGTCTTGGAAAGCACACGGTTTTTGTTGCGGAGCAAGTATTCGAGAATTGCAAACTCCTTACTTGATACCTGTACAAGTTTACCTTGGCGACGGACTTCACGGCGGACAATGTCCATCTCAAGATCTTTAGCGGTCAACACGTTATCTACCATGTCGTGTGGGCGACGCAATAGTGAGCGGAGACGTGCACCGAGTACATCGAACGAAAATGGCTTCGCAAGATAATCATCGGCGCCGTTATCGAGACCTTTCACGACATCGCGTGCTTGGTCTTTCGCAGTCAACATTAAAATCGGCGTTTTGTAGCCGTCATCGCGAAGCTTGCGCAATACCTCGTAGCCATTCATCTCTGGCATCATCACATCAAGAATAATACAGTCGTATTCGTCAGCCCGCGCCGAGTTATAGCCGTCTTCGCCATCATATGCAAGATCGACTGCGTAGCCATCTTGCTCGAGTCCTTGCTTGATTGCTCGTGCGATTCGTATTTCGTCGTCAACAACTAAAATCTTCATGGTTATAGTATACTCCTGTCACTTCGTAGACGCGGGCCCTTAATCGTATACTACCAGTTTTGCAAATACTTCTTGGCAAATGCTTAAAGAAACCCATTTGCTAAGTGCGGATAATCCCTAAACTTGCCATACTTTGAACTCGGTGCCCTTTACGACTCGCCCATTCATCGGCAGCTGCGGCTGCACCAGGTAGCGCCTCACTTGCATAATCATCAACAATAATTACAGCGCCTGGTAGCAACTTATTCTCAACTAGCTTCAGCGAGTCGCGAATTGACTCGTAATAGTCGCCATCTAGGAAAGCAAACAGAATACCATCTGGCATGTCCTCAGATACTAAATCGCTGAACCAGCCTTTATGTACAATCGGCGGCTCTAGGTGTGATTTTTTGAAAGTTTCAAGCAGCGTGCGGCGCGAAGCATATAATGCGCCTGCTACAAACTGGTCACCAGCTACACTTATATCTTGGGGAGTTTTTTCTGGGAGGCCCGCAAATGAATCATACACATGAAATTCATCGGTTACTTTATATTCGTTCATTAACCGGCGGATAAACAGCGAGGTTGTGCCAACATAACAACCAAGCTCGACAATATTACCCTGCCTACCTCTGGCAAGAAGTCGCTCAAGTTCATTCAAAATAACCGTGAGCTCACGCGCGTCGACTTGATCGGAAATGATTAGGAATTGCTTGAGTAATGTAGGTGTGATCATACTGTTGTCACCGATTGTACCATAACAATATGCTTATGCTATGCTTTTAGTATGGATACGAACTTACACTCATTGCTTAATGACACCTCTGGCGGTACTAATAATTCACTGTTTTCACTACCTGCCGGGATTACCACACTCATTACTGTGTTCACTATTACTGCAAGCGTCGCCTCTATTGTTATCGTGGTGCTTTATTTCGTTAACGCACTCACCACTTACCGTGCACATCGTGCCACTATAGAGATGCGTGACATCTTACGTGAGATGAATGAACGCGATAAAGCTCGATCGAAACCAGTTGCAGCATCCGCTATGGCAAATCCTGCTATAGAATCCGAACTTACGGCTAAAAATTAATTATAGGATACATCTTGGCCGCACATAAGGTCACCTGCGCCATCGTCCCATACATATGTTAATGGTGCCGGGCAATTTGAAGACCCGCCGCTGAAGAAGCTATATAGACTAAATCCAGATTGGCCACTCCAGATATTTACATATGGGCCGATATAGTTCCCTACAGGCTGTCGACTCCCAGAAGGCAGTGATCCCCCTGTGGCACCCTTTAGTTCTGTCATCAATGCTGCATTATCTGCTTCGTTATACGTATTAGATCCGGTCGTTGTATAGTTTCGGCATTTTCCGCTTGGAAACCCATATCCCAAGCAATAATTTCCCGCTGTTACATCCACCCCCTGCCCATTATTTGCGTAATATAGCAGCAACTGCTTTTTCCAGGCAATCACCTCTGTTAGCCGCGCGGTATTGAGAGCACGTTTTTGTGCACCATTATATGTAACTATTGTAATAGCCGCAAGAATAGCTATCACGACGACAACAATGAGAAGCTCGACAATTGTGAAACCTCTTACGCTTTTACGCATATCTTTATTGTACCCCACCTAAACCGTTTTAGTTATCCACTACGACTTTGTAAAAACTCGCTTAATCAGAGGTCTTTCATCCAGTCCATGAATAAATAGTCGTACGTAGACATCTACGGCGTATACACAGAGGCCAAATGAGGTCATTACTTCCATGTACTCCTTTGGCGAGCCACCGCGAATACGGTCGATATATACTGATTGCCAGCTAAATGTGAAGACGAATCCGACTATAAGCAGTAAGGCTAAGAACCCTACTGTCATCCATGCACGAGTTTTCGATGGGCTTGAGAGAAGGGCGTGGATAAGCACAAGCACCGACCCAAAGAATCCAAGCAGAATAGTGGTCTGCATATAGCTGTATGACGCTAGGAACCCTGCCATTACTGTCCACGGTAGCATCATCCAAGTGCTTGGCAATAGCGACGTAAGGCGCTCTAATTTGAACTTAGCAAGCAGGCGCGCGATTGAATCTTTAAAGAACGGTACCATGACGAGTAATACAAACGAGCCAAAGTAGTAGAGATCTTCGCTAAGGAATGTGTTTATATTGTGCAAGTTGGTTTCGTCCTGTGAATTAAGCTGGTGGAAGAATGTGTTTGTATGCTCGTTAAATAGCCACATGCCCCATGATATTTCTTCACCAGCAATAGCGAATATCGCTAAAGCCATCACCGCCGCGCCAACCGCTTCGAGCTTTCGGCCAGCGCGCATGAGTCGGACTGTTGCAATGAACATAAAAATAGCACCAGTAAATAAGAACCATGCCTCGATATTTTCAAACGCATGACTTTCGCGCACCAGTACCTCTGCTAGGTTCGGGTTTATGAGTAATGTGACGGTGGCAAAGATAGCAAATACCGGCACTGCTAGAGTAACGACTGATTTGAATAGCTTATACTGTTGCTGGGCGGATGTGCGCCAGAACACTGTGATATATGCAATAATCCCTGCCAAGATCATCTTGGCGACATTGGTATATGACCAGAATTGCCCGACATCTCGCCAATTAATCGCAAATGTCATGATTGCTAGAATTATTGAAGCAATAACGAGCAGTATAAGTTTGAATGAAAGTTTCTCAGTGGTAACACGGCCGTTCATATTAACGCCTGCGTCCCCCGCGACCTTGGGTATTGATGATTCGGCGCTTATAGCTACGAAGGAAGGCAACGATGCCGACAATGAGGCCGATTAGTACAAGCAGACCAACAATACCACCGATAATCACTGCAAATGGAATTACCCAGAATGATTGAGAGATATTTACGGTTTCATTTTTGCTACCGTAGGTAAGTGTACCCTCAACGGTATAGTAGCCGAATGTGCCAATATCTTTTAGTGGAACTGTCCATCGACGAGCGCTGTCAGGTAGTACCACCTCACGAGGGGATTCGTTGTTAAATTCATGACTATAGATTACTTTATCACCGTTCTTCACAGAAATATTACCAAATGGAGCCTCCTGCACGCTGCCCTTGTCTTCAAACCGAAAACTAAATGCAAGATTGTTGGGATTCTGGAAATACGTACCGCTTTTACCATTTTGCTGAACACTGTAGTCGGTGACGTTAAGCTTTTCGGTCATTGGACCTTGCACTGTTAAGAGCATCAGCGATGCAACACTGGCGTTTAAGTTTACCTGGCCACCATCAGCTGGGCTTGCAGGCGCAAAGCGAATGGCGCCGAAATAGCCCCCGGGTTGCGCAGTAGGGGGTACAGAAATTGTAACCTTCACAGCCTTTGCTTTACCAGCAGGGACTGTGAAACCCCCAAGCGGCAACATAAAACGCTTCAAGCTATGCGTAGGTGCATATTGGTTATCGTTTAAAATAAGTGCAGGTGTGCCATCTTCACCTTTTGCAATGAAGTCGTTCTCATATGGCTGAATTGAGATGTCAGCTTTAGTGAGATTAGTCACCGTAACTTCAACTGTCTTACTTTCGCCCGGTTTTACAGATATGTCGCTCCGAACAGGTGATACTTTAAGCGTATTTGCCTGATTATTGGCACTTGTTACCGCCCATGCATTCTGCGGAATTACCATGAACGGTGTCACAAGCATTGCTGCGGCAACTAATAAAAACTTGATGTTTATTCTGATGCGCTGCATAGCCACCTCAGTATACTCCCCCATTACCTAAACTTACGTTTAGTATAACAGACTGCCACAAAAACAACACCCCTTACGATAGAGGGGTGTTGTTTTTGTTATTCTAGAATTGTTTAGAAAGTACCAGTTGCAACTAAGTTGAGGTCAGCAGAATAATTACCTGCAGGTGTGTTATTAGCTACACTCGCCCCAAAGGTTAGGGGCATATCCAGGCTGTTTGCATAGCCAGGAGCGTTAAATACCTCGTCCCCGTATGTACTCGTTACTCCAGTTGAATTATCTGTCGCCGCATTGAGCTTGTAGTCTGTTGCGTTGTAACCACTTGCAATAGCGAGGGACCCGTTGCCAGTGTCTGAGACTGCGGCGCCAGTCTTTACTCCGAAGAGTGCACTTCCCGCAGCAACGTTTCCGTTTGTACCATTTGCTGGTTTAATTCCACAGAGACCGTCGTCAACCCGCTTCAGTCCGCCACAGCTTGCTGCACTGCTTTTGAGATTAACTACCACTCCGTTCGCTGCATTTGTAGAGAGCTGCGTGTAGATAGTACCTGATGAGATTGCGCTCGGTACAAGTGCGACACCGCCCGTACCGTTATCTTCACCCAATTTTAGTGTTGGGGCTGTAAGCGTACCCGTACAGCCAGAGGTGATTGGATTACCACCACCCGAAGCTGAACCTGAAACACAGAATAGAAGCGACTCTGCAACGGCACCAGACACACCAATTGTATCTGTAATCGCTATCGCAACACTTCCCTGGTCTTGGACGCCCGATCCGAGTGTGGCCGATGCGTAGTTGCCTGCGTCAGTTGCATTATCGTAGCTGACAATACGAGCATACATTGTTGCCGAAGATGAAGGGTTTGTAATACCTGTAAATGTATCTGTAATTGACTCAGCAGCCGAGATTACATTTGTAACAACTAGCTTATTCGTCGAACCTGTCACTGCAGTTGCTGTAGTGCCGGCTGCACCAAGCGCTGCACTCGCTGCACTAAATCCAGTCGGTGCTGTACATGCATCTGGAATTACTGGTGAATTTGAACAGAATTCAACAACATATGCACCAGCCGCCTTAGTAGCCGTAAATGCGACCTTATATGATACTCCCGTCGCACTTTTTGTCGCACTACTTAATTCTATTGAACGACTCGTAATCGAGTCAGCCGATACTAGCACAGGCAACACCGCCTGCCCTAATGTTGCGACCACCAATGCCGCTAAAGTAGCCATGCGGCCTGTCCGCTGGCTAATACTCCTAAAGGAACTCATATTCCTTCTCCTCACGTTTTTTAAAGAAATATTTGTTTTGTCTTCTCTTGACAAGGCTAGTATATCACAATACTGCTCATGCTTGTCAACAATATTATATAAAAGTTTTCCACAGGTTATCTATTTTTACTGTTCTCGAAAGTATCGCGCTCTTTAAGCATCTTGTTGCGGATTGACACCATTTGGCTAAGCCTGCCTAGCCAGAACGTAGGCAGAAATAATGCAAACATCGTAATCGTTGGCACCCAAAGCACCTGTGGCGGCGCCTGTGATGCTTTTCCTGAAGAATCACCACCCACAACACCCGCTGTCGTGCTATCTACTTTGCCGCTAGAAACCGCTACAACCTGTAAAAATGCCGATACGCCGTCTGCATCCGTGGCTGTGACAGAAACCGGATAAATACCCGCCTTCGAGTACGGGTGGTCAATTGGCACAACACCCGTGAATGCCTGGCTTTTTAGCTGCGGTTTTGACCCATCGCCCCAATCAATACTGAATGCATAAGGACCGCTGCCGCCCGATAGCTGTAATGGCCAGGTTAGCGAAGTACCAGCGGGCGCTGAACGCCTGCCATACGAACTTGTGAGCGTTACTAATGAACCAAAGGCGCTAAAGTGTGTATCGCTGTAGGTTATAGTGACCGCCGCCGAAGTAGGTCCGGTTTGGCCCAAATCATCGAAAACGGTCGCCGCGAGTTCATTTGACCCTGCAAATAAGCTCACCTGCATACTGAAACTACCGCCATTACAGAGTGATGAACCCACCATTACACCGTTATCATATAGCTGCACAAGTAAACCATTCGGACATATACCAGCAACCGTGATTGGTGAATTCGTAAATCCAGAGCCGCTTCCTGGTGTGGAGATCGTAGCGCCCTGAGTTGGTGGCACCTGCGTTTTAGACGCAGCTAGACCAAATGAGCCGGGCTTAGGCTCTGGATTTGGAATCTGTGTGATTGCATTCGCTGGCTGCACAAGCAAGTTGAGGGCAACTACTGTCGCCCCCACTATACTTAGGGTTCCCCACCGTTGAATTGTACGTGCTGCGTACATCATGCTTATGTCTATTGTACAGCGTAGCCGTAAACGGCAAAAGGCTGTTATTGATTACTTACGTCGGGCTGATTTGGTTTTGGCAACACGTGGACCGTAGAGTTTATTGCGGATCTTGTTGTATGCGCGCCAACCGTAGAAGCCTGCTACGCCGAGAACAACGACCGCTACACCAATGAACCACCATGGTAGGTACCAGAATCCGCCAACTTTTGTCACTTCTTGGGTTAAATTACCATTTTGCCCGTAGAAGAGGTCCGCAGACACACTGTAGTAGCCTGGCCATAAACCTGAAGCGTCACATGTTGAGGATTTTGTTGTAGTATTACCTAGCTTCACATCCTCAGGTTTCAATTTTACACATGTTAAGAACGTGCGCTCCTGTCCGATAAGCGCTGGAGAGCTAGAGGGGTTAAGCTCATTAATAGTTGTCGTGCGACCAAAGATGTCACGTAGGGTAATGTTACCAGCAGGTGCTTCAACTACGTTTCCATTGTTCTTTAGGGTATACGCAATTGTATCTGGAGCCTGTGTATTGAAGTAATGATAGCCTGATAGATCACCCTGTGCCGCCCGATCGTATGCACCAATGTGCGTAAAATCAAGATTCTCTTTCACCTTACCAGGGACGTTTACGAATACTAGTGTTACACCTGACGCGTTAAGTCCAATATTTCCACCTTGGCCACTTCCCGATGAATACACTATTGCACTATAGTAGCTGCCCGCACCATGGCCCTTAGGTATGGCTACATTTAAGTCGACTTGCTTACTTTTACCTGGGTCAATTGTTACTGTTTGCGGAACTTTTAAATAAGAACGTAGCGACCAAGTAGTTTGTGGTGTATTAGTGTCTAAAAATAGCTTTGGCGTACCGCCGTTACCAGTAAAACTAAAGTCGATGACACGCAATGTGAGATTCAGGGCTGTCGCCTGATCAAGATTCGTAATGTTCAATTTATCTTGCACGCTATTGCCTGGCTCAATAACGTAATTCTTTTTAGGTGCAATGCCAAGGGCCGATGAAGAGTCAGCCGCTACCTGCGTAGGAGGCAATACATATGTCACGCTTAGTAGTACAGCAAATACAGCCAGCACTAGGCTTTTTATGTGTTTCATATCCCTCTAATAACTCCTCATATTTGTAGTATTGTAACTATAAGCTGTATTGTAGCACTAAAAGCGGCCGCTGGCTATAAGGGTGATCGTTGTTGTATACACACCGGCTCGAAGATCTTTGCTTGAGTTTAGAATGTAGCTAACCGTAAACTTGCGCATCAAGCTAACATTTGGCGAATACGCCACAACATCGCCTGAGACAAATTTATATTTATTTGGTATCCCATAATCTGCCGATGGTACAGCGTTTGCCCATGTACCCTCCGGGTTGTTACCAATTGTAGGCACGGTATTTTCGACTAGATTAATCCCAAACTGGTTTGTGCCTTGCTGGCTTTCAGTGGGTAATGCTGGCGAGTTAATCACACTCGTACCCGCGGACATTGGCGGGCCATTCGCCGTCACCACAAATCCTTGACTTGCATTCGTCCCTACTGCGAGTTGGGATTGAGCTGTTAACGTATCGTGAGGGCTCAATGTTCCCATGTCACGATAATAGGTTTCATCGGTGCCAGCACAGTTATCATCAACGTGTTGTGCGGCGCAGAAGACAAGCATTGGGGGTACTTGAGATTGAATCATTATCCCTGTTTCGACTTGTCCACGGACTGAACCAAAATCAATCAACGGCCCGGTGCCATCTATAGATGATAGACTCTTCATACGAATAGAAAAGGCTTGGCTTGTATCGGTTGGGTTTACGATTCCACTGAACGTAAAACTTGATTCAGAGGGGTAAATTGGCACTGTAGGTGCGCGCGCGAGTATAATATGATTCTGCGTTTGCGAATGGATAGAGAAACCCGTCTCGCCCGACTGATTTGTTAGCGTTGCATGCGATACATCTAGCCCTGTTGGTATCGCACAGGGCATATACGGAATTGGGTCGTTGCAAAATAGCATATCTAACGACCCAACTTGCTCTGGACTCATAAATTTTAAAGTAACTGTATAGGATGTTGTTGCGCCAGGGTCTGTCGTCTGCATCAATAGCCCGCGTGTCTCAAAACGGGTTGTCGCAGATACGGGCACCATAAAC
>DATIIX010000014.1:0-3385 GCA_035479175.1 Saccharimonadales bacterium (SeqCode)
TGACAAATCAGCTGCGCAAATACAAAGAAGATAGTATTCCGCATGTAGGGCAACGTAAGCTTCTCGATCGCTTTAAACGCAGCTACGCGCGCGAAATGTAGCCATAAAATGAAAAGACAGCCAGTAAGTGGCTGTCTTTCTTGCTCTACCTCTTTTAATCGTGCTTGTAAACGGGTATAATGATGGGTAGTTTTTCTGATAGTCCACATGAGAGCAGAGAGGGTTTTTATCGTATGGTAAGTCAACAACAGGCGCTAACTAAAGTATTCGGTGATCCGCAGAAGCGGATTTTGCGCCGAATGCAAAAAAAGGTTAACGAGATTAATAAGCTCGAAGAAACCTATAAAAAAATGTCTAAAAAGGACCTTGCGGCCCAAACTGAAGTGCTGAAGAAGCGGTTTTCTAAGAAGGGAACAACCCTTGACACACTTTTACCTGATGCGTTTGCGCTGACCCGTGAAATGAGCAATCGCGTGCTTGGCATGCGTCCATTTGACGTGCAGCTTATTGGCGGTATTGCATTGCACGAGGGGAACGTGGCAGAAATGAAAACTGGTGAAGGTAAGACTCTCGTTGCAACTTTGCCAGTATATTTGAATGCGCTTGAGGGTAAGGGTGTTCACGTAGTGACGGTAAATGACTACCTTGCACAGCGTGACGCTGGCTGGATGGGTGAACTCTACGCGGCGCTTGGCATGAGTGTCGGTGTTATTGTTAATGATGCATCGTTCCTTTGGGATGGTAAATACGATAACGAAAGCCATACAGATGCACGTATGAAAAAGCTCCGTCCATGCACCCGTAAAGAGGCATATGAAGCGGACATTACCTACGGTACTAACAACGAATTTGGATTTGATTACCTTCGTGACAATATGGTGAACGAGATTGATCTGGTGCGTCAGCGTAGTTTGCACTTTGCAATTGTGGACGAGGTGGACTCAATTCTGATTGACGAAGCACGTACGCCGCTGATTATTAGTGCGCCTGCTGCAGATAATCCAGACTCGTACTATCAGTTCGCAAAAATTGTCGCTAAGCTCGTACCTGACGATTACGTACTCGATGAAAAGCGCCGTAGTGTTGCGCTTACAGACGAAGGTGTCGAGAAGGTTCAGAAGATGCTTGGCATTAAAAACCTTTACACGCCTGAATACGTTCGTAGCGTGTATCACATGGATCAAGCGCTTCGTGCGCAGACGCTTTTTCACCGTGATAAGGATTATGTTGTTACTAACGGTGGTGAGGTGATTATCGTCGATGAACATACCGGGCGCTTGAAGCAAGGTAACCGCTACAATGAAGGCCTTCACCAGGCTATTGAAGCGAAAGAAGGTGTTCCGGTATTGCAAGAGAGTATGACACTTGCGACTATTTCATTCCAGAACTATTTCCGTTTGTACGACAAGCTTTCAGGGATGACCGGTACGGCACTTACTGAGGCCGAGGAATTCCAGCAGATTTATGAACTTGACGTTGTCGTGATTCCACCAAATCGAGCTATTGCTCGTAAAGATCACGAAGATCTTATCTATAAGACTGAGAAGGGTAAGTTGAAGGCGGTTGCGCAGGCTATTAAGGAATATCATGATGCGGGCCGACCCGTGCTTGTCGGTTCTGGATCGATCGCAAAGAACGAAATGATTGCCGCGTTCCTCGACAAAGAAGGCATTAAATATGAAATCTTAAATGCTAAGAATAATGAGCATGAAGCGGCTATTATCGAGCGGGCTGGTGAAAAGGGCGCAATTACTCTTGCGACAAATATTGCCGGTCGTGGTACCGACATTAAACTTGGCAAGGGTGTTAAAGAGCTCGGCGGTTTGGTTGTGATTGGCTCTGAGCGTCATGAATCTCGTCGTATCGATAACCAGCTTCGCGGTCGTGGCGGCCGTCAAGGTGACCCTGGTGATACGCAGTTCTACGTATCGACCGAAGATGACCTTATGCGTATTTTCCAGGGTGAGCGTATTGCAAGCTTGATGGACCGACTTGGTGTTGATGAGGAAACGGCAATTCAGAATCGTGCAGTGAGTAAAACACTCGAATCTGCACAGAAGCGTGTAGAGGGTTACAATTTTGACACTCGTAAAAATGTTGTTCAGTATGACAATGTGATTAACCGTCACCGCAAAGTTGTATACACCATGCGTCGTAGGATTCTTGAAGGTGATAACATTAAGCCGGAGATTCAGCGTTTGCTTGGCGAACTTGTTACCGACCTAACGCTTGTTCCAGGCAAGAATAATCCTAAGTTTGCTGAGCAATTTGAGTCAGTTATCCCAGCTTCTGATAAGGAAATTGAGGAGATTGGACTTGAGAAGAAGGATCGCGCACGTCGCGAGCTCGCACTGAAGGTAGCCGAAAAGTGTTACACCGTTAAGGAAAAAGAGCTCGGTAGCGATTTAATTCGCCAAGTTGAGCGTGAAGTCTACCTACAGGTTCTTGATACGCTTTGGATGCAGCACCTCGAGAATATGCAACATCTTCGCGAGGGCATTCACTGGCGCAGCGTTGGTCAGCGCGACCCACTTGTTGAGTATCGCTCAGAATCGCAGAAGCTCTTTGAGAGCTTGCAGGTGACACTCCGCGAAGAAGTACTGCGTGCAATTTATCACGTACGCAAAACTGATGCGATTAGCCGTACTGCCCAGGAGGAAGAGCATGACACTGAGCTTACGAAGCTTGCTGAAAAGTCAGTTGAACACGGTGTGAACGAGATTACTGGTGGTGAAGAGAATCGTGACGACGACTTTAGCGACTCCATCAAGAAAGCGAAGACAACAACTGAAGTTAATCATCAGCGCAATGTTGCCCGAAAAAAGAAAAAGGCACAGCGCCAGAATCGTAAGAAGAGTCGTTAGGCATGAAGCACACCACCACTGAAGTACGGTTGAAAAATGGTGCCCGCGGTTTGTTGATTGATGTTCCCGGCGCGACGGTGATGAGCTTTCAGTTTCAGTTTCGTGCCGGTAATCGCTACGTAAAAAACAAGGATATTTACGAGACCGCTCATATTATGGAGCACATGGCGTTTGGTGCGAACGCTGAATTTAAAAGCGAGCATGCGTATGAGGCTGAGTTTACTAAAAACGGTGCTTACCATAACGCATGGACGAGCGATTTGTCGATGGTATATATTGCTGACTGTGCTGACTTTGAATGGGAGCGTATCTTGCAATTGCAACAAGTCGCCATTTGTCAGCCTAAATTCCGCGGCGAAGAGCTCGAGGCGGAAAAGGGTAATGTGAAAAGCGAGCTTACGGGCTATCTTAACAACCATAACCGTGTGCTTTGGCCGAAGATTCAGCAGCTTCTTGGCGAAGACGTATATAGCTACTGGCAGCGTATCCAGACGATTAGCAATGTGACGATTCGTGATATT
>DATIIX010000015.1:0-4250 GCA_035479175.1 Saccharimonadales bacterium (SeqCode)
TAGTGGGGCGTGTACAGGCAACTCGTAAGTTCGGCAAGCTCGCGTTTCTTGTGCTTCGTGATATGAGTGGCCAGATTCAGCTGTTTTTGAAGGCTGATACTGTGGCGCCACTTGATGGGGCTAAATCCCAGATTGGTATGAGTGAGCTTAATTTGCTCGATCCAGGCGATTTTGTTGAAGCAACCGGCCTGGTAATTCGTACAAAGACAGGCGAGATTAGTGTTGATGTGCGCGAGTTGAGGTTGTTGACGAAGAGCCTTCGTGGCATGCCGACAGAACAAGAAGGCTTTACGAACAAAGAAGAGCGCTTGCGTCGTCGTTACGTCGATATGAATGTTAATCTTGAAGTACGTGAGCGTTTTGTGCGACGTAGTAAGTTCTGGCGGGCAACCCGTAAGTTTCTTGATGACCGAGGTTTTCATGAAATTAATATCCCTGTACTTGAACATACAACGGGTGGTGCTGATGCAAACCCATTTGTGACGCATATGGATGCACTCGACCAAGACTTCTACCTTCGCATTAGCCATGAGTTACCGCTGAAGCGTTTGCTTGGTGCGGGATTTGAAAAAGTTTACGATGTTGGGCCACGCTTCCGCAACGAAAATTACAGTGACGAACATTTACCAGAGCACATTGCGATGGAATGGTACTGGGCGTATGCTGATTGGCAAGACGGCATGAAGTTTATGGAAGAAATGTACAAATACGTGCTCAAAGAAACATTTGGTACATTGCAGTTCAATGTACGCGGCCTTGAGGTTGATATGGATAAGGAGTGGGAAGTATGGGATTACGCGACGGTGATCCGTGACCACTACGGTATTGATGTATACAATACAACAATTGAAGAAGTAAGTGCGAGACTTAAGGAACATAAGCTTGAGGTTGAAAAGACTGATAGTATTCCACGCGGTATTGATAAATTATGGAAGAACATCCGTAAGGACGTTGTTGGCCCAGTGTGGCTCGTAAATACGCCAAAGTTTATTTCGCCACTTGCGAAATCTAACACTGAGAACCCGAATGTTGTACAACGATTCCAGCCAGTAATTCTTGGTAGTGAGCTTGGTAATGGCTTTAGCGAGCTTAATGATCCGATCGATCAGTATAACCGGTTTATCGAGCAACAGCAGATGCGTGACCAAGGTGATGATGAAGCAATGATGCTCGATATTGATTATATTGAGATGCTTGAGTATGGTATGCCACCAGCATGTGGATGGGGTAGCAGTGAACGCGTATTCTGGATGTTTGAGGGTGTAACGGCACGCGAAGGTGTACCGTTCCCACAGCTGCGTCACGAAATAGACGAGACAACTAGAGCATTGTACCCTGAAGCGCAGTTATAATAACTGCGCTTTTAGCTGTCGCTGATAGCTTCGCTATTTTCAGCGATTTCACCGAGGAGGATATCGACTTCGTCGGCAACGATTTCGGCGACATCTGGTACGTTAGCTTTAAGCCAAGCGAGAATCTCTTCGTCACCTGCCTGCTGTAACCTGGCGAGTTGTTCTGCTTGCTCGGGTGAAAGCTCAAGGACGATTTCATTGATGACGCGTTCGTTAAGTGTCGTTTCAAAATGCTCGGCGAGTGCATGATAATGTTCTTCGCTCAGGTTGATCCCAAGGTTTTCGAGTAGGGTAGGGCTAAGTAGTGGCATATGTTGGATCCTTTCAGGGTTAATTGTTTGACTCTGGGCCGCTGTTGGTTGCCTCGGTAGCTGCTTTAGCAAGCTCAGTTTTATGTGCTTCAGCGGTCGTGCGCGCGGCATTCGTGTCTGTGACTGCAGTGTTCTTGGCGGCGGTGTCATGGCCGAGGATTGTGGTAAGAGTTTTGTGATTTTCATCAAGTCTGATAATTCGCTCGCGATTTGAGAGTGCAACTTGGCTCCAGTATGGAATCTCACGTTGCTGGTACATGGCGATGCGGTCTTCGGCTTCTCGGATTTGAACTTCTAGATTGCCGCGAGCTGGGTCATCTTTCTCTAGCCCTTCAAGATTATTCCGGAGTGATTGGAGCGATGCTTCAGCTCTAGGAATCGTCTCTGCCTGAAGCTTTTCTACGATACTATCGGCTTTTTTTGCTTCGCTTGCAGCTTCAGCGCTACGCCGACGGTTATCGCTTATTGCGTTGAGGGTGCGGGTTTCGCGACTAATTGCAGTTTTTTCCTGCCTGCGCGCCTGACTCGCTCTGCGCTCGCTTGCGTATGCGGTTGCGGCGAGCTTACCAACTCGGTCAAGGCGCTCCTTAGGGATGTCTTTGAGCACTGCACGTGCCTCAAGGCGACCCGCATCTTGCGCACGCAATTCATGGCGTAGCGCTCGGCGACCAAGCGCTGCCTCGCGACGAGCGCGTAATTCTTTGCGATATTCATTGCGACGTTGCTCGGCATTCTTACCGACATTTTCTCGGCGGGCAGTCATGCGGTCTTTACGGCCTTGGTATTTATCGTTTGCTCCATCGAATCGTTCCTTGGCTTTGCGCAACTTGTTCATGCGACGTCGCCTAAGCCAATTTCTGTTGCTAAGGTGACTGACTGCATCCGCCTTTCGTTGCTGGCGAGTAAGGCGGCCTTCGGCGATTGATCGTGCTAAACCGAGGCGCATTTTCCCAGGAGTATCGAGCATGTTTTTCCAGCTGGCGCTTACACTTTCGACGGCGAGCATTCGTTGGTTGCCAATCTCGTTAATCATCTGATGGACTGGATAGTGTTTGCCCAGAATCTCTACGTCAGTGGCAAAGGTTTCTGTGTTTGTTGTGGGGTTAATGTCTGGTGTTGATAGATTGTCAGGTGAAGGGGGTACTACTGGTGCTGTGTCTATTGAGGTGGGGACGGAGTTCTCTGGGGAAGTTGATTGCGCCGGGATTGGCGCTGTATCTGGTGTTGACTTTGCTGAGGCAGTTGCGGCGTCGGGAGCTGGGTATTTGTCATTTGCGACTTCGTATGCTGATCGCAATATTTTTTCAGTCATGTTACTTTTCAGTTTCCATTTATTCTATATAGTTTATCGTAGCATAAGCTGTATGGGGTCACAAGAAGAAATTATAACCTGTTGACAATACCAAGTACCTTGTATAACATAGTAGTATGCAAGAAAGTGAACGATATGCTGAACAAATGGCGACGCAGTTGCGCAAAGGCTTTTTGGTGTACTGCGTGCTGAAGGTTTGTTTACATGAACCAAAGTATACGAGTGATATTATCACGCGGCTTCGTGAAGCACACCTTGTGGTGGTGGAAGGGACGATCTATCCATTACTCGCGCGGCTTCATCGCGATGGGCTATTGCAGCACGAATGGCAAGAAAGCGAGCAAGGGCCGCCTCGGAAGTACTACAAGATTACCGAGTTTGGGGAGGAAGTAGTGGATGAACTCACCAAGAAAATTGCCGAGTTGGATCGGACATTAAAGAAATTATAGAGGAAGAATCATGAAAGAGATTACAAGAATTCACATCGCGCGGACACCATACAGCGCTGAAATCGATGCAAAGAAGGTGCTTGAGGAGTATCTGGCGGCAATTAAAAAGTCCCTCAGTGCTGATGATGATGCGATGCGTGAGATTGAAGCACGAATTGTTGAAATTCTGGCGGCTAGAGGAATTGGAAATGAGGGTGTGATTACCCATACGGATATTGAGGCAGTGGAAGCACAACTCGGTGCGCCAAGTGATTTTGCTGATGAAGATGCGGCAGAAACCCCATTTGAGTCCGGCGCTGGCGAACGACGCCTTATGCGTGATACATCGCGCGGTGTTTTGGGTGGTATTTGTGCTGGAATTGCCGACTACTATGGTGTAAATGTGATATGGCCACGACTCGTTGCAGTGCTGATCGCACTTATTACGAGCGGAACTGCAGTATTTGTTTACATTGTGATGTGGGTGGTGATTCCGCCAGCACGAACTGCTGCTGAAAAGTTACAGATGCGCGGTAGGCCGGTAACGCTCGCAGCTTTAAAATCTGAGTCCAAAGAAGAGACGGCCGAAGTGCCAGAGCGATCAAAACCATTCGTAATTTTTGTACGCGTTTTGCTTGGTTTCGGATTTGTCGGTATGGCTCTTATGGCAATTGCGATGCTTATTGCTGTCATTGTTGTACGTAAGCCACTATTTGGGTACTCTCTTCATGACCTTTCGAGTGGCGGTGTGCTTACATCTATTGGTACGGCCTATGTTGGCGTAATTATTGCGGCAGTCTTATTTATACTTTTAATGGGGCTTAGCGCATATGCGAGTTTCGCTTGG
>DATIIX010000016.1:0-3970 GCA_035479175.1 Saccharimonadales bacterium (SeqCode)
ATCGAAGAGCTCATTGCGATCATTCAAAGCAAAACTGCAAAAGACAGACACGACCCGGCTAGGATTATACTTGTTAGCCCTATTTATGTTGACGATCAAGCATCAACCTTTACCAAGTTCTACGTGCCAGACTTTTACAATCACGAGTCAGCCCTAAAGTCGCAAGGGTTGAGCGATGAATTACAAAAGGTCGCAACCGGCGCCGGTTGTTCTTTTGTTGACGCCGCCAAAATTGCTCATGCAGGAGAAGACGGAATTCACTTTAGTCAAGAAGCGCATGCCGCTCTAGCAAAGGCGCTCATTGAAGAAGTGCGAACTTTGGCGGAAGCGAAGGGCTAATGAAGATAACCAACTCACATGAAACTGGGCACACAGTCTCTTCCAGAATCACCTAATTTTATTTATCATAAGCATATCGTTAAAGCTTCTTCGGCAATTTCAAGTAGCAACATTCAATTTATATAAAGGAAGCACATTTCTTATGCATGACAATGAACTCTGGCAGGTATACAACAATAACGGCACTCCAATTGAAGGTAAAGGTGCTTCAAAACAGGAATTTAATGCCAACGCTAACCTTATTATGGGTAACGCTCATATTTGGTTTTGGAAGACGGACGGCACGACAACAGAGGTTATGCTCCAAAAGCGCTCACTAAATAAGTCAAACTATCCCGGCTGGTATCATATTTCCGCAGGTGGCCACATTAATGTAGGTGAAACACCAATCGACGCAGCGGTTCGCGAAGCGCAAGAAGAAATGGGGCTTGCTATCAATCCTTCAAAGCTTCACTATGTTCACTCGGTTCGTATTATCCCTCGCGATCCGCGTGATATTGTAAATGTTTACTTGTACAGGCTAAACGGCGACGAGGAAATTACACACCTTGACGGTGAAGTTGATTCCTATGAGTGGCGTACTATAGAGAACTGGAAAGAGATTACAAAAGACGCTGAGAATAATAATCTTGTGCCACAGGGCCAGCTCTATTTTGACACTTTAACAAAAGCTCTAGAGTTGATAGCATCAAAAATCTAGTTCCTTCGAAGCAACCTGCTAAGTGGAAGGATACATAAATAAGTCCTAAGACATCTATAAAAAGATGGATAACATCATCCATTTCTTGACTATGGAAAACGCCTGGTAGCTTATACTGGAAAAGATGAGCAAAACAGCAAAAACACAAACAATAAAAGGACTAGCGCCAGGGCTTGTCTTGATCGGCCTAGTAAGTGCTGCCATGAGCAGCCTCGGTGCGCCTCTCGTGCCAACAGTGGTGAAAGTGCTGCACGTCCACTTGGGCGTCGCGCAATGGACGCTTACAATCAGCTTATTAGTCGGCGCCGTTATAACCCCAGTACTTGCTCGGCTTGGTGATGGCCCACATCGACGGCGTGTAATACTGGTAACATTATGGGCTGTACTCGCAGGAAGTGTGCTAGCAACGCTGCCTCTTGGCTTTATCGGTCTAATGGTTGGTCGTGCCCTGCAAGGCGTTGGACTGGGGCTGTCTGCTCTTATAGTGGGAGTTGCGAAAGATCACTTTGCGGGTAATAAAGGACGGCGAATTGTCGCACTATTATCCGTTACATCCCTCGCGGGCGTCGGATTTGGCTATCCGATAGCCGGTGCAATTGCACAATTTGCTGGCTTACGCGCTGCGTATGGCATTGGCATTGTTATGGCGGCAGCTGCGCTCGTATTTGCCTATCGGACACTGCCACATGAGCGCCATCGAGTGGCGCGCAAGCTTGATACTACGGGGGCAGGGCTACTCGGCCTGGCATTAGCGTTATTGCTCTATACGCTCACGCAAGTTGTTGGCCGCATACAACCCGATGTCGTCGTTATTGGTATTGTGGCAATATCACTATTCATAGGGTGGATATGGTATGAACGCTCCCAGTCGGAGCCGCTTGTGCAGCTCAATACGTTACGCCATCCAGCCGTTTTTCTCGCGGATGGGGTAGTACTCCTAGCTAGTATTGGAATGTATCTGCTCATTGCAACAGCGGTTCGCTATGTTCAAACGCCAACAACAGTAGTCTATGGTCTTGGCGCATCAGTGCTTACAACCGGATTTATGCTTACGCCATTCTCAATCTTCGGATTTGTAGCGAGCCGCGTAGTGCCAATATTACGGTGTACGATGCACGATAAGCAGGTCCTTGCCTTGAGCACGGTAGTTGTCCTCATTTCACTTGTCGGCTTTGCAGCCTTTAGAAGCCAACTATGGGAAGTGTTTGTATGGATTGCACTTGCAGGGCTGGGGATTGGTGCGGTCTATGCTGCCATACCAGCGCTCATTATTGACGCGGTGCCTGCTCACATTACCACAAGTGCTCTAGGTTTTAATCAGGTATTGAGAATGGTCGGATATTCAATTGGGAGCGCTCTGTCTGCATTGATACTGGAGGCATATACGCCGAGTGGCAATATGCTACCACTCGGCCAAGGCTATACGGCCGTAGCCATCGTAGGCATTATCACTAGTATAGCTACTGTCTGTATAATTTTAGTATTCCATATTCGACAACTTCGGCATAAACTAGTGCCGGTAGAAGAACTACAGATTATAGATTAAACCCAGTACACATTTGTCCTGGGTTTAAATCTCTAGATAGGGGATGAGTCACACCCATTATGCTGTTTGTGTAAATACTGCGCGATCCATCATTCCTTGGTAGCCAGAGGAAGAAGCATTTTTGGTCGCCATAAGAATAGTAAACGTATGTTGCCCGCTTGTGCTCACTGTTATACCCGTCAATACGCTGCGCGTAGGGACAAGACCGCCAGAATATCCATCAACAGTACCAATAGTCGTACCATCTATCTGAAGCGTGTAAATGCCGCGATTTTGGAATGGTAAATGAAAGAACTCTAGAGTATGAGTTCCTGCATTACAAGCAAAGTCAAATGTAATCGAGTTGTTTTGTGCTGTATCCGATGAGTTGACCCAACCAACGAAATTGGCGGTATCCGTGTTGGTCAGATATATTGAATTCCAGGTGCCAACCGTCGCTACTTGCGAAGAACTTGTGCCACTTAGTGCAATGACAACTTGACGCGAGGCAACTGCACTTGGAGTTTGCCAAGATGCAGCACTACTACTAGACGCTGTCAGGACTTTGCCGGCAGCAGCAGCGCCACTAACCGCTACCCCATTAACCTCAGCAAAGCGGCTATCATTGCCTGCCGCCACCGTGCTCGCGGTAGTCCCAATAGGCAAATAAGTGCTTGCAATCTGTGTTGAGCTATTGAGTGGCGCGTATCCATTGGATTGGCCCTTGTTGCTTGTAATTTCAGCGCCAGCGGCAGCCACGCTGCCTGGAAGAATTGTCCCGTCACTTGCGTGTGCAACTAACAGGAATGCGTTAAGGATATCTCCCCACTGACCTTCATCTGATCCCGTAACTGGTAATCGTGTTGGCATGCTAATTCTACTTCAATGGTTATGTTTAGTAATTCTTATTGTACTATGCACGAAAACTCTATACAAGCACCTATCAATAAAAATACATGATTCATTAATATAGAGTGCGCCACTACTTTATAAGTAACGCCACGCCTGAAACGACCATTATTGATGCGAGTGCATACTTGATAAAATGCTCACCATGTTTGAGCGCAATCTTTGTACCAACAAACCCACCACCATAGCACCCTAAAAGCGATGCGATTGCATAGCTCCATACAATATAGCCTTGGGGCAAAACCATGCAAAACGCAATTGCCGCCTGTAGAAGCATCAGTACGCGCCGCAGCGCATTTGCTTGCATAGTAGTAAGCCCCATCAGAAACATAAGTGGGAGAAAGAGCAACGTTGCAAGGCCGCTACCGAGTGAGCTGGCAAAAAGAATAACGGCATATATACCGTAACCGAAAAGCATTGACTGCTTTGACCTTTCGCCTGGCTGTAGGCTCTGTTTTTTAATAAATAGCGTCGGTGCTAGAATAATCAGCAGTACG
>DATIIX010000017.1:0-2524 GCA_035479175.1 Saccharimonadales bacterium (SeqCode)
TTCGGGTGCAGCGTATGTTGAGAAGCCATGGGCGCCAAAAATATTCTCGAGCAAGGCACGATCCATAAGGTGTGGGCCTACGTTATCTATACTACGTCCCAGCAAATCGATTTGCCTCGTGATGTCCTCTTGGTAGGAAAAGTTGATGGTTTCGCTATCTGTATTTGTCCCACTGCTGAGTCCCGCAAAGACCCTTGCCGTCGCTCTGCGACGAGCAACCATGTGGTGTGCTTGCGTATGATATCCCGCGCCCAGTCCGATGCCCACTAAAACTCCAGGGCGAGCATCACCTATTGCCTGTATCTGCTCTGCCAGGACAGGGTTTCGGCCTCTAGACATGGCCACACCAGCCAGGATATTTGTGATAAGCAGCTGGCGTAATTCTGCATCCAGCTCAAGCTCAAGGATGGCATTCTCGAGCGCAATTCCGCTATCGATAAACTCCTGGGTGTCTTTGTAACTGGGATCGTTCTCATCTGTATCTATGATGCATATTTCTTGGCCCTCGTGAGTTATGCCTTCGACCATCTCTAGGAAGGGCGCATCCCCACTGGCAATTATTCGCTCCCGAGCCTCACGCTTTTCGTCAGAACCCGCCGATACAGAGTTTATTACATTGATGTCATGTGTGAGTGTAACGCGTTCCGCCTGTGATGGCCCTCCCACATTCTCGATCGCTACCACGTCGCAGTCATATAGTGCGGCAGCGGCTGCTCCAAAATTAGCAGGATCATGCTCCCAAAAAACGAATTTATAACGTGCGGGGTCGGCTGCTCTCTCGGGGCTGGACGGAGGGTTCTCTCCATAAAGGGCCAAGTCTAGGTTTGTCATGTATGTATGCTTTTAGTGTTAATAAAACATTAGCATAAAACTGCTTAAGTTTCAAATTGCGTCATGCTGGTTGCCCTATCAGATGAACGCTTCGCTACTGCCTTTACTGACCGGATAGCGCACTTCGTGCTTTTCCGCGAAGCTGTCCTCGGTGCAAGCACCTGCGGACGGTTTTGCTCCGCCGAACCGGCGATCTACGCTCGCTCTGCTCGCTGATCGCCAGGTTTGGATCCGCCGGCGCCTGGCAAGAAAAATGACCTAGCGAATGCTGAGTCATTTTTCTTGGCGGGCTTGGGCCGGATAGCGGGCTTCGCCCTTTATCTGCACCGCCATGCTCGGAGCAAGCTCCTGTGCGTGGCAGTGCTCCAACGAACCGTTGCCTTCGGCACGGTTCGACTCGCAGACGATGTCTGCCCAAAGTAAAAGGCCCAAACCTTACGGCTTGAGCCTTTTACTTTGGCGGGCCCGACCGGATTCGAACCGGCGATCTCCTCCGTGACAGGGAGGCGTGATAGGCCTCTTCACTACGAGCCCCTAGTAATGAGACAAACCGTTCCGGTTTTTCTCACCAACGCGGGGCGGCGGAATGAATCCGCCGTCTCCGGCTGCTCTTTTCCGGGAACAATTTAACTCATCAAATCTCAAACACTAGTCACGGTACGGTTTGAAATTTGGCTTTGGCTGCAGGGCAGCAAAGTAACAGGGGTAATTTTAGCAAGGGTAGGGGCAAAAAGCAATCCCGGAGGTCAATAGGTTGAGTATAGTAGATTATGATTCTATAATATGCCATTGATGTCCGACAGATCTCCTCTGTATAATCTTTACCGCGTTGGCGAAATGCACCTGAGGGCATACAACAGGGGCCGTAGCGGCGATACCATGCCGCCTGAGCGGGCCCGTCAATTTCTGGGATACCTAGCGGCCAACCCTGACCACCAAGGAAATTTTGGTGATCGTTTGCAAGGTGCTTTGCAATGGACGCGGCAAAATCCGCTCATGTTCATGAGTATGGTAGAGGCATTTGATAGCGCCGTGACCTTTTTAAATACTAGTGCCGGTAGTGTCGACAGCGAAGCTTTTCCCAACTTAACAGAGTACTTTAGGCTGCGTGGCGATAGGCAGCTACCATATATAGGCAATCGATCTAGCAGGACACCGCACCGTCCGGCTGACATCTTACACGCTGCTCAGGACTCTACCAACAAGCTACATTGGGGCGAAACCATCTTGCCGGGTAGCGATGATGTGTATGGCTTCCACGCATTTATGCATTCCAACCGGGGTATGGTAGCGGCCAGCATGACTGATCTTTACGAAAATTATCTTTGGTGTACAGGATGGTACCCAGCTGATAGTGCCATTCCGGCGCTCATGGCCAATGCTATTACCGAAGCGGCATTCATAGTCGATCATCGTAGTCCCTTATTTCATGCATACCGGAATCCTGAGGACGGTTGGATACGTGGCTATGACGGCTTCAGCGAAAAGTTCCAGCGAATGGTGTACGGGCCACTACCACCCGGGCCAGCCCAGGCGTAGTCCCGGCTACGCCTTGCTTAAGGCTATCCGTTCGCTTGGACCTGCAGTATAGTAGGGGCATGGTAAACATAAAAAGTTTGCACAACCCGGGTTTGGGCGTTTGGATCTTGCGCCTGGGCCTAGCATTTGTGTTCGGCTACGCTGGTGTGGCCTC
>DATIIX010000018.1:0-9861 GCA_035479175.1 Saccharimonadales bacterium (SeqCode)
CGTTTTTCTCTAACGTGTGGCCATCTTTGGTTGTAAAGTAGTACTTGTACTGATGCCCTGGCTCAACGTCCTTAATGGTAATTGACCAATAACCGTCTTGTTCGCTTTCCATATCAAGTGCGCCACCAGGAGTAAAAGTACCGCCAATCGCTACTTTTTCAGCGAATGGAGCCCACACCCTAAACTCAGCCTTGCCGTGCGATAACGTAACGCCGAGGTTTTTCTTAATCTGATGGCTCATGTACCTATTTAACCATAAGTGGCATCAATGGCCGCTATATTTCTTGGGCTTTCTTTGATACAATATATCCCAATGAGCACAATAACCACCAATGATGTGCGACACCTCGCACAGCTAAGTAATTTGCAGCTTTCGGACGACGAAATCACGAGCCTTCAGACAGATCTTGCAAACATCTTAGATTATATCAATCAGCTAAACGAAATTGATACAACTGGCGTAGAGCCGACCTACCAAGTAACTGGCCTCGAAAATGTATGGCGTGACGACACCGTAGATACAGGCACCGTAACGCGCGAAAATCTACTAAATTTAACCCCCGACCAAACTGATAACAGTATTAAGGTTCCGCAGGTATTGGCATGAGCATTCGTACCTTAGTAGCCCGGGTTAATAATGGTCAGACAACGGCGCGTGCGCTCGTTGAGGAATCGCTTCAAAAAGCTCGTAAGGCCGAGGAATATCATGCCCTACTAAGTCTCACCGAAGAGCGCGCACTCGCTCGTGCCGACGAAATTGATGCGCGTATTAAAGGAGGCGAACAAGTTGGTCTACTCGCTGGCATACCGTTTGTCGTTAAAGACAACTTCCTTGCGTTTGGCGCGCCAACGACTGCGGCGAGCAAAATGCTTGAAAATTTTGAAGCACCAATCCAGGCGACAGTTGTCGAGAAACTCGAACAAGCCGGTGCCATCTGTATCGGTAAGTCAAATCTCGATGCCTTCGCGCACGGCGGGTCAACAGAAAACTCTGCTTTTGGCATGACGCATAACGCAATCGATAAAACCAAGGTTGCTGGTGGTTCAAGCGGTGGTTCGGCAGTTGTGACAGCGCTTGATATTGTGCCATTTGCACTCGGTAGTGACACGGGCGGCTCAATTCGTCAGCCAGCGAGCTTCAACGGTGTGTTTGGTATGAAGCCAACCTACGGCATGAGCAGCCGCTATGGCGTAGTAGCTATGGCGAGCAGTACTGATGTAATGGGCTGTTTTGCAAAGTCAGCAGATGACGTCGCACTTATCGAGAGCGTGATGGCAGGCCAAGATGCAAAAGATATGACCACGCTTCCGGATTACTTCAGCCCGCTCGCTCGGGTCCCTGCAGGCCTAAAGGTCGGTCTCGTAAAAGAAGCAATGACCGACGATGTCGACCCTGAAGTCCGCAGGGCCACAGAGCAGTATGCCGAAAAGCTCCGAGCTGCAGGCCATACGGTTGATGAAGTAAGTCTCCCAAGCGTCAAACACTCGCTCGCTATTTACTATATTGTCGTTCCGGCTGAGGTTTCGAGTAACCTGGCCCGTTACGACGGCATTCGTTTTGGCCACCGTGCCGAAGGTGTAAAAACCTTAAGCGAGCTCTACGGACGCAGTCGTGACGAGGGATTTGTTACCGAAAATAAGCGCCGTATTATGATTGGTAGCTACGTTCTTTCTAGCGGCTATTTCGATGCGTACTATCAGCAGGCGCAAAAGGCCCGCACTGTATTAATTAACGAATTTAATAACCTGTTTAGCCAATACGACCTCCTACTTATGCCAACCGCGCCAACACCGGCTTTTGGTATCGGCGAAAACACCGCAGACCCAGTCAAGATGTATCTTTCTGATGTCATGACTGTGCCAATGAGCTTGGCGGGATTGCCAGCTATTAGTGCACCTGCCGGTGTGAGTGAAAGCGGCCTTCCAATTGGCGTGCAGCTTGTCGGTCCAATGAAAGCCGATGCACTTGTTATTGCAACAGCAGGTCAGATGGAGCTGCAGAATGACTAGCGGCCCAGTGGTAATTTTCTTTCTTGTCGTGCTTTTAATTGTCGCGATTATTGCCGTGCTCTTTTTGCTGGTTTCGTCCAAAAAAGGTCCGAGACTCAACGTCACTCGGTATCAAACACAGTGGCTTGCCATCGAAAACAGCGTGTCGCGCAGTAATGAGGCGAGCTGGCAGGTGGCAATTATGAATGCCGATAAGCTCGTTGACCAAGCCCTGCGCGAGAGCAAGTACAAAGGTCAAACAATGGGCGAGCGCATGAAAGCGGCAGAGAAAACCTGGCGTAATCCAAATCACATATGGGGTGCGCACAAAATCCGCAACCAACTAGCCCATGAAGTAAACATGAAACTCAGTTACGATATCACCCTTCGCTCGCTCTCTGCATTCAAGCAGGCGTTGAAGGATCTAGGAGCAATATAATGACAGATGAAGTACTTGCAAAATATGAAATGACAATCGGTATTGAATGTCACGTGCAGCTCGCAACCGATACAAAATTATTTAGTCCGGCCGACAATGATGCTCGCGATGCCGAACCAAACAGCAAGATCCACCCAATCGACTTCGGACTGCCTGGCATGCTGCCAGTGCTCAATCGTCATGCAGTCGACCTTGCGATACGTGCCGGCAAAGCGCTGAATGCGCCAATTGCACATGTAAGTCGCTTTGATCGTAAGCACTACTTCTACCCAGACCTTCCTAAGGGCTATCAGACCACACAAATGTACCAGCCAATCATCGAAGCTGGTTTTGTAGAAGCCCCGCTTGAAGATGACTCTACGGTGAAAGTTCGTATTCACCACGCACACATGGAGGAGGATGCTGGCAAACTCTCGCACTACAATGGCTATAGCCTTGTCGATCTTAACCGCGCAGGTACTCCGCTTATCGAGATTGTATCTGAGCCGGATATCCATAGCCCAGCTGAAGCACGAGCATATGCCGCGGAGCTTCATCACCTGATGACCTATGCTGGCGTAACATTTGGTAATCTGTTCCATGGCAACATGCGTTTTGATGTAAACCTCTCAGTAGCACCAAAGGGCGCGACTGAGCTTGGCCGCCGGGCAGAAGTAAAGAACCTCAATAGCTTCCGTAGCGTCGAAAAAGCAGCCGAATACGAGTTTGAGCGTCAGGTTGCGATTCTAGAGCGTGGCGAACGGGTCGCTCAGGAAACCCGCGGCTGGAATGATGATAAAGGCATTACAACAAGCCAACGCTCTAAAGAAGACGCCCAGGACTACCGTTACATGCCAGACGCCGACATTCCACCAATTGTGCTAACCGATGAAGAGATCATGCAGATTCAAGCAGATATGCCAATGCTGCCAGGCGCGCTCCGCAAAATCTTGCATGTTGCAGGTCTTGATCATTCAGTTACAGAAGTAGCAATCAATATCGGCGAACCGCGCGTGCGCGACTTTCTTGTGCACATTGCTGCGGCTACCAATGGCGCTGTGCGTCGGCGTATCCTTAACTGGCTTATCATTGACGTCCAGGGGCGCATTAGCGCGGGCGATGACACCTGGGAGGGCAAACAGCTGCTCCCAGAACACCTCATTTCGCTAGCTGAAATGGCAGAAAAGGGTGAAATCAGCAGTAACTCTGCTGTAATGGTACTGAATGAAGTACTCATAAATGGCGACGATCCACGGATGATCGCCGAAGGCAAAAATCTCCTACAGATAGGCGATGAGGGTGCAATCGCAGCAATTGTCGATGAAGTCCTCGCCGATCCTGCTAGTAGCGAGAGTATCGCCGACATTAAAGCGGGTAAGGGCAAAGCGATTGGCTTCCTGGTTGGCCAGATTATGAAAAAATCCAAAGGCCAGGCAAATCCTGCAATGGCACAAAAACTTATACGAGAGCGGCTTAGCTAGTATGGCCGCTCCTTTACTTATTGTTATTCAAGGTGCTCCAGGGGTTGGTAAAACAACGATCCTAGAGAAATTACGCCATGATTTCACAATGCCAATGCTCGGTAAAGATGAGATCAAAGAGTTCTTATTTGACACCATTCCGCAGTCAGACCGTGAGTTCTCACGATTACAAGGCGGCGTTTCATTTGACATGTTGTACGTATTCGCTCGCGCCTTCTTAGGCGCTGGCCAGCCCGTCATTATAGAGGGCGCATTTATGACAAAGTTCGCGAGTGATGCAATTCAGAAGATTCTTGATGATACCGGCGCGCAGTATCTTGAAATATTTTGCTACGTCGATGAAACGGTGCGCCAAGAAAGGTTCAGGGCACGTTCTGAAAGCGGCAATCGACATGCTGCACATATGGACGGGGCGGCGACAGAATTGCCGCGTGATAGCCATCCATATATGGCGCTGAACCTCGGTGATCGGATCGACGTAGATGCATCCGAGCCTCTCGGGGGCGTATACGCACAGATTGTAAATGAAATAAAACAGCGACTTACGACAGGGTAGGGCTAACCGTAGCCGAGGTGCCAAACGTGGCCGCTTGGCACGGTGGCCTTCTATGATTATACTAGTGAAAATGAAAGGGGCTAACAAATGAAACGACCAACTAAAGCAATTATTACTGACGCAGGATTTGCGAGCCGTTACCTACCTATCACAAAGACAATCCCAAAGGCAATGCTGCCATTTGGTAGCAAGCCAATCATGCAGCTTGTTGTTGAAGAATGCGCCGAGGCAGGCATTCGTGAAATTATTATTGTGGCTACTCCTGAGGGCAAGCCAATCTACGAAGACTATTTTAGCAATGCCGTGAATCATATCCGTAAACAGCTGAGGTCTCAGGGCAAGGTTGACCGTTACAACAAGACAGTACTTGAGGTACTGGACCTTCCTAAAATCCGCGTTATTACCCAAGATCCAACGCTCCCGTATGGTAATGGTTCACCAATTGCGAGTGCCAGTGACTACTTCGGCGACGACGAGGCGTTTATCGTTATGTACAGCGACGATGTTGTATTTGGCAGTTCGGACGCCAAGAAACTTGTCGAGGCATTTGACGAGTATCCCGATTCAAAAGCCATCATCATGGCACAGGAAATCCCCGAAAACGAAGTCGATCAGTATGGCATTATCTCGCTGAAAGACGGCGACAAGCTCGACCACATCGTCGAAAAACCAGAAGTTGGCAAGGCGCCATCAACACTTGCGTCGTATGGTCGCTATCTTGTAACCACCGAGATCTTCGATCTACTTAAGCCAGGTGCCGAAGGACTCGATAATGAACTTTGGACTGTTGACGCAATCACAAAGCTCGCTGCTACGGGTGACGTTCGTGTTGTTACGACCGAGGGCGAATGGGTAACAACAGGTGACCCGCAAAACTATTTCTTAGCACACATGAAATATGTCATGAAAAACGAAAACTACGGTGAAACCGTGCGTAAGGCAGCTCAGCAAGCCGCCGATAACAGTATAAACTAAGAATAGTGGTAAAATAAGATATAGACACTACTCAGCGAAAGGAATACGTAATTATGGAATGGGCACAAGTACTGGTAATTATTCTGTCGGTATTCTTGGCAATTTTCTTATTGCTCGGCATCGCTCTTGTCGTGCTCCTTATCAAGGTGACACGCCAAATTAAATCAGTTGCAGGTGCAGCTGAGCGTACAGCATTAAAGTTTGAGAGTGTTGCAGGGCAGGTTGCAGCGATTTCATCGCCACTTGCTATCGCAAAAACAATTGCCGATATTGTCATCAAGGCAAGATCTAAGAAGAAATAAGGAGGGGATATGTCAAAGGGAAAATTCGCGCTTGGCGCAATCGTTGGGGCAGCGGCCGGTCTTGTTGCTGGTGTCCTTACGGCACCAAAAGCAGGCAAAGAGACGCGTGCCGATATCAAGGCTAAGGCCGGAGAGCTTAAGGCTGATGCTGATAATAAGCTGAAAGATGCAAAAAAGAGTGGTGAGAAGACGATGAACGAAGGTCGACACATGGCCGAAGATTATGCTGATCGCACAAAGCGCGCACTGAATAGCGCGAAACGTGAGTTCGTCACAGACGACACGAAAAAAAAGTAAGGCTTGCAGCTGAATACACAATCGTGGCATACTGAACATAGCCAGTATGCCATTTTGTTTAGGGGTAAATAATGAAATTATGGAATAAAATTAAGCGCCAGGTACGCGAAGATAACGAGCGTGGCGCCCGCGAATCAGTACTCGAAGATCTATTTAACGACTTTAATCGTAATCGGTTTACAATTTATAAGTTTAATTTCTTCCGTGGTATATTTTTTGGTCTCGGGTCGGTGCTGGGTGGGACGCTTGTTGTAGCGCTTCTTGCGGGCTTACTAAACCTTACCGGCCATCTCGTTCCAGGCATCGCCAATTTTCTTAACAGTGTCATTGATATGATGCAGCGCGCTCGTAGATAACATAGGCTTTTTTACGACATTTTTCTCTTCCCTGGAGTGGTATACTAGATAGTAGCTATGGGGGAAAAAACGGTAACACCAATGACGACTGCGTCGCTCAGAACGAGCGATTTTGTACATTTGCACAATCATACGCATCACTCTGTACTTGATGGTCTGACAAAAATCAATGAACTTGCCGAAAAAGTAAAAGAATATGGCATGGAAGCGGCCGCAGTAACCGACCATGGTACGATGAGTGGCATCCTCGATTACTATAAGGCTGCTAAAGCGGCTGGCATCAAACCGCTCCTTGGTATCGAAACGTACGTTGCAGCGCGTACGCGCTTTGACCGCGACCCAAGTAAAGATAAGGCCCGTTACCACTTAACGGTGATAGCCATGAACAACCATGGCTATCAAAACCTCATGCAGCTTTCGACACGGGCTAATCTTGAGGGTATGTATTACAAACCGCGCGTCGACCACGAATTACTTGAAGAGTACAATGAGGGACTGATTGTTCTATCAGGTTGTGCGAGCGGTGAAGTTGGTGAGAGCCTTCGCAATGATGATTATGCCACAGCGCTCGAGCATGCCAAGTGGTATAAAAGCGTGTTCGGTGACCGCTACTACCTTGAACTCCAGGATCATGGCCATCCAGACAGTGCAACTCATTGGGATGTCCAGGCTAAGATTAACAAAGGTCTTAAGAAAATTGCCAATGAACTTGGTATTGAGATGGTTGTGACCTGCGACGGCCACTACCTTACCCATGATTATTTGGACGCACATGAAATCTTGTTGTGTGTTGGCACGGGTTCATATCTTAGCGATGAAAAGCGTATGAGCTTGAAGGAGTTCGAACTCCACCTCACTGATCCAAAAGACATCATAAAGCGCTGGGGAAAAGAAATGCCAGAAGTAATCTTGAACACGAAAAAGATTGCTGATCGCTGTGATGTTGAAATTGAGCTTGGTAAAATTCTCATTCCAAAGTACCCAGTACCAGATGGTTCAAGTGAGCACGACTATCTTGAGCGACTTGTGTACACTGGTGTCGCAGTGCGATATCTTGGAATGAAGCGCGAAGATGCCGAGGCGCTCTCGCCAAAAGAAATCTCAGATAAATTAAGTGACGAAGTCCGTGAACGCACCGAAATGGAAATGGGCGTCATGGGCACGATGGGCTACGAGGGTTACTTCTTGATTGTCCAGGACTTTATCAACTGGGGTAAATCACAAGGTATTGTCTTTGGGCCAGGCCGCGGTAGTGCAGCGGGGAGCATCATCGCTTATTCCCTTAACATCACCGATCTTGACCCACTCAAATACGGTCTACTATTTGAACGTTTCCTGAATCCAGACCGTATTAGCATGCCCGATATCGATGTCGATATTCAGGATACGCGTCGAGATGAAGTGATCCAGTACTGCTCGGATAAATATGGTGCGAATCGTGTATCAAACATCGTGACATTTGGTAAAATGGCTGCTCGCGCTGCAGTGCGTGATGTCGCTCGTGTACTGCAGGTACCGTACGCAGAGGCCGACCGACTCAGCAAAATGATTCCACCACCTGCTCAGGGCCGTCATATACCACTCGCAAGATCTGTTGTTGAGGATCACGACCTAAAAGCTGAGTACGAATCAAATCCATCCGCGAAAGAAGTCTTCGATTATGCAATTCAGCTTGAAGGTACGATTCGCTCGCACGGCGTCCATGCTTGTGGCGTGGTGATTGCCCCAGACGACCTTGTGAAGTTTATCCCCCTCGAGCAGGCCCAAAAAGGCGTTGTAGCAACGCAGTTCCCAATGGGCGAGGTTGAAGAACTAGGTCTTCTCAAGATGGATTTCTTGGGACTTTCTAACCTCACGATTATCAACAATGCTATGCGTATCATTCGCAAGGTGTATAAAGAAGACGTAGATCTTTCTAAGATCCCCCTTGATGATACGGCTACCTACGAACTCTTCCAGCGTGGCGACACGACAGGCGTATTCCAGCTTGAGTCTGCCGGTATGAAGCGTTACTTGCGTGGTCTGAAGCCAACCACCTTTGAGGATATCATCGCAATGGTTGCCTTGTATCGCCCGGGGCCGATGCAGTTCATTGATAGCTTTATTCGGCGTAAGCATGGCCAGGAAAAAATCACCTACCTACATGAAGGCATGCGTAACTCGCTCGAAAACACCTATGGAATCTTGGTATATCAGGAACAGTTCATGCAGATTTCTAAGGAATGGTGTGGATTTACCGGTGGTCAGGCGGACACGCTCCGTAAGGCGGTGGGTAAGAAGAAGATTGACCTTATGCGCAAGGTGAAGGTTGATTTCGTCGAAGGCGCGATTAAGCATGGGGGGGCTACTGAAGAGCAGGCCGAAACTTTTTGGGCGCAGCTCGAGGAATTCGCAAACTACTGTTTCAACAAGAGCCATGCGGCGTGTTATGGCTTGATCGCCTACTGGACAGCCTATCTAAAGGCACACTATCCAGACGCCTTTATGGCAGCGGTTATGACTAGCGATCACGATGACATCGATCGCCTCGCAATCGAGATCACCGAATGTAAGCGCATGGGGCTTACAGTGCTTAACCCAGACGTTAATCAGTCATTCCTCGAATTTGGTGTGGTTCCTGCGGCTAAACAGATTCGCTTTGGCATGGCAGCCGTGAAGGGCGTCGGCACGGCCGCAGTCGAAGAAATTATCCGTGCACGTGAACTCGATGGTCCATTTAAAAGCATAGAGGACTTCGCCAAGCGCGTTAGTACGCAAAAAGTAAACAAGAAGGCTTACGAGTCACTCATTAAAGCTGGCGCATTCGATAGCCTTGGTAGTCGCTCCGATCTTCTGTTCAACCTTGAATCAATCCTTGCGTTTGCAAGCAAACTGCAAAAAGAAGCGCTCAGCGGCCAAACGGATCTCTTTGGCGCCCTCGGTGGTGAGCAACTCATGCCAGCAATGGAGCTCAAACCCGCGCCAGTCAAATACACTGACAAGGAACAGCTTATGTGGGAGCGTGAGCTCCTCGGACTGTACATTTCTTCTCATCCGCTTGATAACTACGATACGTACTTTGAAGAGCAGACAATTCCGCTTCGCTTGCTTACACCAAAAATCGATGGTCAAAAGATCACGATTGGCGGTCTTGTCACAACAATTCGCACCATTGTTACAAAATCAGGCACAAAGATGGCCTTCGTAGGTATCGAGGACAAAACGGGTGAAGGTGAGGTGGTAGTCTTTCCTAAATTATATGAACGTCTCAATGGTGAGCTCAAGCAAGATATCATCCTCAAGATTACGGGTAATGTTAGCGCACGCGACCGCGACGGCAACATGGGCGATGAAGCAAAGATAATTGCTGATGAATGTAATGTCGTGACAGATAAAGAGCTTCGGGAATACGAAAGCCACGGCACAATAATGCGCGCACCTACTGGCCAAGCCACGGTTACGCGTAAGCGCTATCCATCGAAGGCATCAGCAGATACGGGCATTGCAA
>DATIIX010000019.1:0-8587 GCA_035479175.1 Saccharimonadales bacterium (SeqCode)
TTGCAATACTTGTGGGGTACGCAATTGTTGCATGCGTACAGGCAACAGCAGCTAAAGCTGACGGTGGGGAGTTTTCGCTACAGGTATCACCATCACCGCTTACTGCAACGCTAAAGCCAGGTCAAACATCGTCGCAAACATTGCAAATACGCAATGACGGCACTCAAACTGAAAATCTAAAAATTCTGCCGCGAAGTTTTACGATCAGCAATTCAAATCGATTAGACCTTGACGATGCGCATGTACCCGAAGCTGCAAGCTGGATATCGTTTAGTGCACCTACATTTACGGTCGCGCCAGGACAGATATTTACCGACACGATTAAATTTACCGTACCAAAGGATGCCGGGTTTAGCTATTCATTCGCGCTTATTATTACGCGCCAAGATACGCCGCAGGATGCCACGACCGGCCGGTTACTAAAAGGATCGGTGGCGGTATTTACGTTGATCAATATTGATCGACCAGGTGCAACTAGACAATTGCAAATTGCAAAGTTTACTCCATCGCAACCAGTGTATGAATACCTGCCAGCAACCTTGAATATTACATTCAAAAATACCGGCAACACGATTGTACAACCTGCTGGTAATATATTTATTCAGCGTAACGAAAACGACACATCCTCACTAGATACGCTGCCAGTAAACCAAAATGAGAGTTATATTTTGCCAGGTAGCACACGCACATTACCCGTTGCGTGGACCGATGGGTTTCAAGTGCTGAAGCCAGTCACACAGGCCAATGGTAGCATTGGTAGCCAATTGACCTGGAATTGGGGTAATCTGTCACATCTACGGATTGGCCAGTATACTGCAAAAGTTGTGGCTATCTATAATGACGGTACACGTGATGTACCAATAATTGGTGAAGTAAGTTTTTGGGTAATTCCATGGAAATTGCTTTTGGGCGCACTGGTTGTGGTGTGCCTGATCGGTATAGGTGTGTGGTCGATAATTCGTCCGATTATTCAGGCAGCCAGACGCAAGAAGAAGGATAAGCACGTTCATTTTTAAAAGAATCGGTGCGAGGGAGTGTGGACAATGGAGAGTATTGAAAAGTTATTACAAAAGGAGATGGACCGCAAAGAATTCCTGCAATTTTCTGGTAGCATTATTTTGGTAATACTTGGCCTAGGCAATTTGGTCTCGTTTGTGCGCAAATACACTGACTCACACAGTGCTTCATCGGCGCCTGTGACGACAAATAACCAACATGGCTTTGGGTCCAGAAAGTTTGGTGCTTAATGTACCCACAACGACTTCCGCTTGTCAACAGCGACGACGGTACATGGGGTAACATCATCCGCCAGTACCTGATGGCGCAGCATTATAACGATGACACCAACAACCCCCTAAACGGTAGCCACCAAAAAGTAACAATTGTTGCCGGCACAGCAACAGCTGGTACAGCACCATTAAAATTCACATCCGGTACGGTATTAGCGACGCCAGAGGCCGGGGCGGTCGAATTCAATACCGATGCACTATATTTTACGATTACCACAGGTACAGTGCGCAAGAGAGTTGCAATATACGATGACTCGGCAGGCGCAAACGGTGACACGTACTACCGTGATAGTTCGGGTAATTTTGTCCGCAGGGCAATCGGTACGACGGGTCAGTATATGCGCGTATCTGGCGGTGTTCCTACATGGGTCGATCCAACGTTCGCGACTAGTTCAAAGACAGCCAATTACACCGTGTCCTCATCTGACACGGTAGTATTTGCAGATGCCACAAGTGGTAACATAACAATTACATTGCCACTTGCATCGTCACTATCAGGATACAGGTTTTATGTTAAACGAGTTGATGGGGCGGCCAATAACTGTTCGGTTGCATGTTCAGGCGTAGATACGGTTGATGGTCAGTCGTCAATATCAATTGTAGCGCAGTATACATCATTAACGATCGTCAGTAATGGATCAGCTTGGTATATAATATAACTATATGACATATATTCCTCCAGTCAACGGCGGGCGCATTAACGTCACGATTGGCGGCAATACGACCGGAACGGGCGCGCTGATGTCTACGGGGACAGCAACGTTGGTTGGTGGTAATAATATTACATTATCGCAAAACGGTAATGCTCTTACGATTGTCGGTGGTGCAGGCGGTGGCGGAGGTGTGGCGCTTGCCAACTCGCAAACCACCTATAATAGTGGTACGGCTAACTTTGTGGCCAGTGGTGCGCTAACAATTGTGTCGGCAACGGGGCAGTCGTTTAACTTTTCGGTACCGCAGACGTCAAACTTGTCGGCAACAGGTGCAGTTAGTATATCTTCGAACGCCGGCACGATAAGCATTGGCGCGCCAGCGTTCTCTGCTGGGATAAGTAATATTGGCAATGCACTAGGTACAACAGGTACCGCGTCTAACCGTGTTATTTTTGCAGGTGGCAACAACGTGACTTTAAGTCAGTCAACCAACGCAGCTGGTAACACGATCACTATTCAGGCAGGCGGTGGGGGTATGGCGCTTGCCAACTCGCAGACGACGTTTACGAGTGGGACGGCGAATTTTATCGAAGGCGGCGGAGCTATAACCATTGCCTCCACGACTGGTCAATCCTTTAAAGTTTCTGTGCCCCAAATCTCAAGTCTGTCAGCCACTGGCGCGGTCAGTATATCGACAAATGGCGGTACTATTAGCATTGGCGTGCCAGCCGCGACACTATCACGTTTTGAATATCCAGAAGGCTTGTTTACCTCACTAGGAGCAATCGGCCAAGGTTCGCTTTCGATCAACCACATGTATGTCCCATTCTATGTCACGGGCACAGCGGCTAAAATTGGTGGTTCACTCTCTGCCGCAACCAATACCTCGGCCACGACTGCATCGGCCAACATATCGCTCTGGATGGGCATTTACACCCTCAATGGCTCAACCTTATCTCTTGCAAGCTCTGGCAGTGCCAATAATGGCTTTCAATTCTCGCAGTCTGCCAGCAGCACTGGTAATACATCCATCAACTCTATGCGTCAAATGACCGTACCGATGAACATCAATATCAGTCCAGGCGAATATTGGATGGCAGCTGTCATCTCCAGCGCGACAACATATACCAGTGCCGGGTTTACGATGTATGGCAACAACCAGGTTGCAAACGCTGCTTCAGCTGCCATTCTGTCACCTATTGGTGCGACGGCAGCACGTGATGTCATGCTCCTCCAGGGTATCTACACAGCCGCAACAAGTGCCGGACCGACATCGATAGCAGGCACACAGATCAACAACACCGCAGCCAGCATCGTCCAACGCGCCAATTTCTATAACGTCATATTTAATGCAACATACTAAATCACTATGCCAATAACATTTGTCCAAGGAAATGCAAACGGCGACTCGAGCAGCGGAACCGTCACTACCTGCGCGTTTACCTCAAACGTAACTGCGGGTAATTTGCTGGTGGTAGCAGTGAGTTTTGCATCCGCCATTGAGACGGCATCGGTAACGGACAGCCTCGGCAATACCTACAGTACTGCCGTCGGACCCACCACCAGCAACACCATTGCCTCCAGGGTCTATACTTTCTACACCGTTACAGGATTAAGCGGCGCCAACACCGTTACAATCACCAATTCTAATCTAGTCCTTTTCCGTCGCGTATCAGTGCACGAATACTCCGGCGTCAATACACTCGAAGTTGCCACCGGCACAAACGCCGATACCGGGGCACCAGACAGTGGACCCGTCACAACCACCCATGCAAACGCGCTTATCTTTGGCTGGGGCATTAGCAACAACGGCACAACGTCAGCGGGCACGGGTTTTACGCTGCGTGAGACGGCACTTTCCGAATCAACCGAGGACATGATTGTCAGCAGCACCGGAACATACGACGCAATTTACCCCAGTGACGGCAGTGCGTGGATTTGCCAAGTGGCTGCTTTTTACTACTCCGCCCCCGCGGCCATTACCGTGGCTTGGCTAACAGCCTAGGTCACTTTCGAGATGATAAGCGTTAGGGTGGTATAATATATAAATTATGGGAATTCCACAGATACTCGTTCCGGATAATGCTGGCGTTCACAATACTAGTGATTACACGTCACGCCTCAAAAAAGAAAAAACCTACCGCGACCTCAGCACCATCATCGTTTGTCCCACACGAGGTATGATTCCGGCAAGGATTGTGCAAAGCTGGCAGGGTATGATACGCCCCATGAATCAAAAAGTGCTTGGCCCAATATTTATGGAGGGCATGGAGGTTGGCGAGGCGTACAATCAGGTGATCAAAATGATTTTGGAGAATCCAGATCTTGCCAATTTTAAGTTCATGCTTACAATCGAAGAAGATAACGCGCCGCCTGTTGATGGTCTGATGAAATTATACGAATCGATTGACGATTACGATGCTGTGGGTGGTTTGTACTGGACAAAGGGCGAAGCTGGCCAGCCTATGTGCTACGGTAACCCTAGTACAATGCCACTTAACTTTATTCCACAGATTCCAACCCCAGGCGCGGTTACGCCGTGCAACGGATTGGGCATGGGCTTCACGCTGTTTCGATTGAATATGTTTAAGGATAAAAGATTGACGTATGGTGAGTGGTTTAAAACCAAGCAAGAAGTTGCGGTCGACGGTAGCGTGCAAGTGTACACTCAGGATCTTTGGTTTTTTCAAAATGCCAAGGAATTAGGATATAAATTTGCTTGTGATGCGCAAGTGCGAGTGGGGCACTACGATGCGACAAATCAGATAATGTGGTAGGAGGTGATTATGGTAAAAAAAGATCAAAAAAAGGACAAACCATTGCGACTTTCGTTAGCGTGTGGCGATGCTAAACCAGACGGATTTAAAGGTGTCGATATCGTCAAAACAGAATCCGCTGACTATGTGTTTGATTTACTTAGCTTTCCATGGACGCAAATTGCCGATAATTCAGTTGACGAAATCGAATGCTCTAACTTTGTCGAGCATATTCCGCACGGCGATAGTCGCAATGACCTATTTTTTCAGTTTTTTGACGAAATTCACCGTATTTTAAAACCAGCCGAATTTAACCCAGACAATCCAAACATTCCGCTGAAAGGCTTTGCGAGAATTACCTGTCCCTACTATTCCAGTATGCGCGCATCGCAAGACCCAACCCACAACCGTGCTATATCCGAGGCGAGTTTTTTGTACCTTAACAAACAATGGCGCGCCGACAACAAACTGAGTCACTACCCGGTAGCCTGCGATTTTGATTTTAGCTACGGATATATCTTGTCACCGGAATGGCAAAACCGCAATCAAGAAACACAGCTATTCGCCATCCAACACTACATCAATGTTGTGTCAGATATTCAGGTGCAGCTAGTAAAACGGGGCTAGGCATGAGCAAGTGGCGGAGGAGTATCAGTGTAGCGGCGGCAATTATTGTGCTGCTAATAAGTAATACACCACCAGTTGCTGCGACCAACAACCAAACCCAAGGCATACTCATAACTCCCGCGCGGCAGTATATTACTGCAGCGGCAGGCGCCTCCCAAACATATCAACTATCAGTAGCAAACATCACTAACAAACCAGTTGATATTAGCTTTTCGGTTAAACAGTTTAGGGTTGCCGACTATACTTATGATTATACGTTTTTACCGGTTAAAGAAAACTGGATAACATTTAGTACGCCGCAAATCCATTTGGCATCAGGGGACAGTAAAACAATATCATACGTTGTAGGAGTGCCGCCTGGTGCAGTACCGGGCGGACATTATTTTACACTGTTTGCATCTGCCTCGCTGTATTCTGGTGCAGTACCGATAGATGTACAGGTGACATCGGTTATGTATGTAACGGTCAGTGGTAGCCTGATCAAAACAAGCAGCATTAAACATTCATCAATTCCAACTATTTCGTTTGGCGGCGATATTCCTTTTTCAATCGACGTCCATAATACCGGTAATACTCACTTTTTCGTATATGCATCAGGTAAATTAAGTGGCTGGACCGCCAAGCCGACAATTGATCAAGGCGCGCATATTATTCTGCCCGGCACAACCCGAACGGTAAACGGTGTCATTGCTGCACCACTCTTGCCCGGAATCTATACCGCCAAGTACGGATACAAAGTTGATGATGGGCGCCAAGTGAATACATCGCAAACGATTGTGTATTTACCACCGTGGGCAATTATTATTCCAATTGCCATCATATGGATAACATGGACGATAATCGTAAGGATTAAACGACGTGTTATTCGTTTTTCGCGATAGCTGTGTAGGTAATAGCGATCGAATAACTACCGGCTGGTTGAACGTTGTCAACGACCGCACCATAAGTAATGGTAGTCGGATCACCTGTTTCATATGGGCCACTGGCATCTTTTACTATCGAATCTTGTGTCGTCATTCCTATAAAATTTGTTGTCGATCCGGTTGTGTTATACCCCCATGTATTGTTGGATAGTGCACCCGCGGTCGAATTGGTACTGGCGGCAATGGTTGCCCCGCCAGTACTTGTCATGTTAGCGCTACCGGTCGTGTGAACGTACAGCGTGTAACCTACAGCATCGGTCGTTGTGACAGTTACTGTATGCGCACCAGTGCCAACGAATGTTGATCCGCTAGGCGATAAATTAATGGCAACGTTACTTCCCAAATTCATAGATATACTATTGGCAGATCCAAATGGTACCTGCGCGCCAAATACACCTTTGCCAAACGGTGTCGCATAAGCGATTGTCGATGACAATAGCGCAAACACAAGCAAAAACATACTCGCAAATGTTAGCCGATAGCGCACGTCTTTGATAATACTATTTACCATCTGATCTAAGTATAACAAAAGTAAAAAAGTCGACATTGCCTGAAGGATTATAAAACAGGTTTGCATACTCACTCCCCCTAAGCGGTTTGTGGGGGCTGTTAGAATTTGGCATATCTCGGTTTATAGATATTCGACCTTGTATGTTTAGGGTGCACCTTTTATGGGATTCTGGAGCAATTGACAACCAAGCGTAAAAGATCTACAGTATACGAGCCAAGTGGCAACTATCCGAGGAGGGTTAGCGCGACAATCACGACCAAGGACGAGTTCTTCAATCTGCCGGTAATGGAGGACTCTCCTACGAGTGATGTGTTCTTCCTTGGCCAGGTGCACTTTTGCACCGATCAGGCTCGCACCGACCAGGAGTGCTCGTTCCTCGCCATCGAGGAGCGCCGCGGCGGAAGGCCGGAATGCCCGAGACACCTGCGACAGTCAATGTCTTGGGCTAACCTCTATAGTGTTGATGACAAGGTATACCGTTATCGCTATTAAGAGGAATCCGGCCTGTAATCCCACCCAAAGCTGGTATAGCCAAGAACTGGCTGCCTGTCTTCACCCCGCGTGTCCCAACTGGGACATGGCGGGGTGTCTTCATAATTCAGTTACAAAATTACCGGGAGTTCAATCAGATGAAGCTCGTATTGTGACTAGAGATATACTGCCCCTGACTTATACTTATCTCATTGAAAAATATAGACTTATATGTTATCGTCTTGCATAGGCCACAAGCTGAGAAGAGGTGAGTGCTGCGGCAAAGAAGACAGTCGTACAGTTCGCCCCCAAGCGCGACACGATCATATTTAGCGTCAGGAATCTGGGTTGCAGTGCAGACGCGCTGCAACGGAGAGCCCGACGCTACGCCGAGGAGAGTGGGCACCAGGTCGTTGTGACGAAACACCGTCGCGACACCATAAAGGTGACCCTCTCCGGGAAAGCGATCGCCATGCTGGTCACGGAGGCGCGGCAGCGTGCATCCGGACAGGACTACATGCCGGCTGGCCTGGCTATGGCGGCAGAAACCGTCAGGCCAGCATGGATGGACCTTGCGCGTGAGGTGAGCGAGCAAGTGCTCGGTCACGCGGGCGGGGCGCCAGCATAGCGCCCCGCCCCTATTTTTCAATTTATCTTTTACTTTGAACTAACTATGCTGAAGGCGAAAAGCGTCATCCATTGCAACGATTTCTTCGAACAAGTCAAAGTTACCATCCTCTAATACTCGTAGTATGCGATTATTTCCAGATCAGATTGGCAAAGCGTCGTCGTCGCGATTAAGGCAATAGTCGATTACTTTACTTGCTCCAAGAGAATGACCCTCTACAATAAGCCGTCTCGCGCCGCGTGCCTCTACTACCCGTGCAGCACCCTGAATATCGTGAATGCCATCCGGAAAAACCTCATAACAGCTGCCAATCGTGACCGGTTCACCGTTCTTATTCGACCAACCTATAATGCCACTGCCACGAGTGTCAAAAGAGAAGAACGAACTTTCAGCATCCGGGTATGCCTGATGCAAGGAATCGAGGAACGTATTTGTATGGCCGTCACCAGCAAAGCCATGTACATGGAGAGCAGCCAAATCAGTGCCAGCCTGGTCGACTGGCTCGCTGTGCCACCCTTGAAGCTCAATGCCATCGGTGGCACGAAAGCGCTCAAAGTTTACTTTCATGGAGGTATTATAGCAGTAAGAACATGAGAAGCCGAATATTACGATATGTGAAATCCTTATATAAACTATAACGATGGGGGTAAAGATCTATTCTTGCTCTCGGACATCGGCAAGTGCAATATCGCCAAGTATGTTGACGCTGCCTATTTCAAGCACGCGCAT
>DATIIX010000020.1:0-3051 GCA_035479175.1 Saccharimonadales bacterium (SeqCode)
CGATATTTTTCATTGCCCGTACCATAGAGCACTTTCTGCAAATCTTCAGGCTTTAAGTCTTTCACCGGCACCTGCAAGCTAAATCCATGCGTATCTGCAACGGCACTCAAACGCTTCATATACCACGCGTCACTCGTTACGCGGTTATATGGGCGAATTGCGCCTTCTGCAATAGTAAGGTTGGGATTAAATACGAGATCAGGATCGACTTCAAGACGACTCCCAAGGCCAGTACATACTGGGCAGGCGCCTTGTGGTGCATTAAAGCTAAAGAGACGTGGTTCGAGCTCTGGTATGTCCTCACCTGGATGGTCGACACACGCGTAGCGCTGACTGTATGTGTGAATTTCATTGCTATCGGCATCAAGTAACTGCACGACACCGCCAGCGATCTCAAGTGACTGTTCGACAGATTGAGTCACACGAGTGGCTGCATCGGGGCGAACGATTAGACGATCGACGACAATTTCGATATCGTGTTTGTAGCTTTTTTGGAGCTCTGGGAATTCATCAAGTGCGTAAATTACACCGTCGACACGGGCGCGCGCGAATCCAGTACGCATGTATTGCTCTGGGACGTGTGCAAATTCACCTTTTTTCTGATTCACGACCGGCGCAAGTACCATTACTTTCGTGCCTTCGGGCAAGCGCATAATTTCATCAATAATCGCCTGTGCGGTGCGGCGATGTACTGGCTTACCGCAAACTGGACAGTGTGGCACACCGATTCGCGCATAGAGTAAGCGCATATAGTCGTAAATTTCCGTCACCGTCGCAACGGTACTGCGTGGGTTGCGGCTTGTTGATTTTTGATCAATAGAGATTGCTGGACTCAGACCATCGATACTATCGACATCTGGCTTATCCATAATCCCTAAGAATTGCCGCGCATAGCTCGATAAGCTCTCTACGTAGCGTCGCTGGCCTTCAGCGTAAATAGTATCAAAAACAAGCGAAGACTTTCCACTACCAGATAGCCCTGTTACTACAACTAATTTGTCACGAGGAATCTCAATATCAATATTCTTGAGGTTGTGCTCTCGCGCGCCTTTTACTCGAATCATTTCCGACATCGAGCTAATTATACACTAAAATCTTAATTTTTTCCATATGCTTACGCTTATTTTTATATGTCATATCGCATATGCTTAAGAATAATGTTGCCGATACGTCATATATAGTTTATGATGGTACTAAGCGAAGGTTGGTATTGATGAAAAAAGATTTTGTTCCCCCACTAATTAGTTTCGTGGCAGTGCTTGCGATTACCCAAGGCAAGTTCACGTCGTCGCTGATTAATCTGCTCGTCGCAGGAGTTGTTCCTGGTACCTTGATCGTCTTACCGTCATGGGCTATGATAGCCGTTTATTGCCTTGCCATTGCAACCATCATTACCCTCTATCTCGAAGGTACGCTCGGTAAAGCTCGCGTTGATCGCAGTGCAAAGCAGCATAGACGCCAGTTGCCGCGCCGCCGCTTTACCAGTATCTAGCTATCTTCTGCCGGTAATACCGATTCGATCCAAAGTTGAACTTCTTGCAATATGTATTGATGGTTCTCGTTGGCATCAGTACTGAGACGCTGCAATGATTTCAATACTTTTGGCAGTTGCTTATGCAAGCGTTCACTTCTCCATTGTTCCCAGGTGCCCATCTCGCTACTAGAGAGTGTTTTGGGATAGTTGCGAGCTTTATAGTGTAACAGTAGTGGCGCAAGTCGCTCGTCGACAAATTCAGGGTGGAAATCTGCAAGCTCACGTTCGGTAGCATTACGTACTGTCTCGACTCGTAAGCGGTCACGATCATTCAAGAATCCGTCATATAATTGTGTCTCCGGATCAGTACTTGGCGCAAATTCGCGCTTACGCTCAAAGATGCCGCGTAGCTTCTCGGCAAATTCAGGATGTGCAAGTAATACTTTCATATGGTTCGCAACCACCTCATTATCAAGTCCTATCTTTTGCCAACCATCACCTTGCTCAAGAACACCAAGTGGCGCCACAGCTGGACAACGATTATACTGTAGTATTTTTGCCGGCAGCGCAACAAAACCCTCTTTTTTGCGCTCTTCCCACGTTGCAAATACAATTTTTGCAAGATCGTTCTCGGTCATAGATACGAAGGCTTGAGGATCGTAGCGTAAATCAAATACTAATGTATTGCCGTTTGGCGCTGGTGCAATCGGGAATGCCACTGTCGTTTTGTTCCATGCACTATCGTAACGGCCGCTTGTATATATGAAGGGCTTTTTATCATCAAGGTTAACGATTTGCTGAACCTCCTTTTTACCTCGTATCTTCAGTAGATACTTTAGTAATTGTGGCTGAGCACTAGCAATCAGTTTCGTTACATCAATTAATGCATCTACGTCACTGAGTGCGTCATGCGCATTTTGGTGTGCGATACCGTTCGCTTTCGTAATGAGCTCCAACCTATTTGTTGGCTTGCCGTCAGCATCCACTGGCCATTCGATACCCTCTGGGCGGAGGGCCCGGGTCATGCGTACGACATCGAGCAAATCCCAGCGCGAGCGACCATCTTTATACGTCCACTCGTACGGATCATAAAAATTGCGCCAGAACAAATGGCGCACGAATTCATCATCAAACCGTACGTTATTAAACCCGACCGCAATTGTATCGGGTGTGAATACCTCTTCGTTTAAAATCTTTACAAACTGTGCTTCGGTATATCCTTCATCAATAGTTTTCTGGGGTGAAATGCCCGTTACTAAGAGAGCCTCGGGGCTCGGAATTGTGTCGTCGTTCAATGCAATTAAAATATTGTACGGTTCACCAATAGGGTTAAAATCCATATCGGTCCGGCGCCCTGCAAACTGCATAATTCGGTCGCTTCGCGCATCGAGACCACTTGTCTCTAGGTCGTAAAAGAAAAAAGTATTCGACATATACCTATAGCATAACAAAAAACACGCCAGATGGCGCGTATCAACAAAGTGGTATTCAGCTGGATAGAAGATACCATGTCCGCCGCCGGCCGGAGCCGGCCCCCCGAAGGGGGGGTCGACTCGGCCGGCGGCGTGACACCGCGT
>DATIIX010000021.1:0-3915 GCA_035479175.1 Saccharimonadales bacterium (SeqCode)
CTACGGCGGGAGTGCAAGTCTAATGCAGCTTGAAAAGGTACGACTTATTCGAAATATCCATCCAACAGTTGAGGTCGGCTGGGACGGCGGCGCAAATATCGAAAATGCGTTTAGTCTATCGCAAGGTGGCGTTGACGTTGTGAACTGCGGGAATGTTATTCATTCCGCTCCAGACCCAGCAGCCGTGTATAAACAACTTGTTGACGAGATTAACAAGCATAGTGTTATTTAATGCTTACGCTTAAAGTGGTATACTAGAGGCATTATGAGTAGTGGGCAACTGACAATTAAACAACTTGAACAAAAAGCGTACGAGGTACGCAAAGATATTATCACAATGCTAGAACATGCAGGCAGCGGGCATAGCGCTGGGCCACTTGATCTTGCCGAAATTGTGACGACACTATATTTCGATATTATGAATATCAAGCCCGAAGAGCCAGAGTGGGGCGGGCGCGATTACTTCTTTTTGAGTAACGGGCACTGTGTACCGGTGCAATACGCCGTAATGGCTGAGCGTGGGTATTTTCCTAAAGAAGAATTGATGACGCTCCGCCGTCTTGGCTCACGTTTACAGGGGCACCCTGAGCGTACAAAGCTACCCGGTCTCGAGAACACCTCAGGTCCACTCGGGAGTGGTCTTAGCCAGGCAAGTGGCGTTGCATACACACTCCAATACCTTAATCACGAAACGCACCGGTTCGTCTACGCTATTACGGGTGATGGAGAACTCGATGAGGGTAATATTTGGGAAGCAGCAATGTTTGCTGGCAAATACAAATTAAGTCAACTTATAGTTTTTGTCGATCGCAATAATATCCAAATTGACGGTCCTACTGAAGACATAATGCCACTAGAGGATCTTGTTGGCAAATGGCAGAGCTTCGGCTGGCATGTGCAAGAAATTGATGGCCACAACGTTGAGAGCATTCAGGACGCCGTGGGCATGGCCAAGGCTATCACAAACCGCCCCAGCGTGATTATTGCGCACACGATTCCCGGTAAGGGCGTTGAATTTATGGAATACAACTATCATTGGCACGGCGCCCCGCCAAACAGCGATCAAGCGAGGCAGGCGCTAAATGAGCTTCGCACGCTTGGCGGTAAAATTACTCACGAAGGAGCGGGCGCATGAGCGACTTTGCATTAAATCCTCACTATGCAGCTGACGATGTAAAACGCGAACCAATCCGCGCGGGGTTTGGCCGCGGTCTTAAGAAGGCCGGCGAGCAAGATGAGCGGATTATAGCGCTGTGCGCCGACCTTACGGATAGTACGCAGATGGGCAAGTTCGCGGCAGCATTCCCTGAACGCTTTGTTGAAATAGGTATTGCCGAGCAAAATCTCGTAACGGTAGCGAGCGGTATGGCGCGTGCCGGTAAAATTCCATTCACCAGCAGCTATGCCGCGTTCAGCCCTGGCCGTAACTGGGAGCAAATCCGCACAACAATTGCACTAAATGATCAGCCAGTAAAGATTGTCGGCAGCCATGCTGGTATTAGCGTCGGCCCAGACGGTGCCACGCATCAGATGCTCGAAGATATTGCATTAATGCGCGTACTACCAAATATGACAGTTATAGCGCCTGGTGACAGTCTCGAGGCTGAAAAAGCAACCCTTGCACTTGCGGGTAATGGTAAACCAAGCTATATTCGCTTAGCCCGGGAAAAAACGCCAGTATTTAGCACTGAAGGCTCACCATTTGAAATCGGCAAAGCATATATACTACGCCACGGTGATGATGTGAGTCTACTCGGCACCGGTACGATGACCTACCAATTATTACTTCTTGCGCGTGAACTCGAAAATGAGGGCATTTCTGCCGAAGTAGTACATGTTCCGACGATTAAACCGTTGGATGAAACGACGATCTTAGAGAGTGTCCGTAAGACAGGCCGGGTAGTTACCGCTGAAGAAGCCCAGATCGCGGGTGGATTCGGTGGCGCGGTCGCAGAGCTTCTCTCCGAAAAACTACCAGTACCAGTAAAACGGCTTGGCATGCAAGATCATTTTGGGGAATCGGGTACGCCCGAAGAGTTACTTGATCACTTTAACCTTAGCTGCAAAACGATGCTTCCGGGCGTTGCGGCATGGATTCGTACGGTACCGCAATATCGCCAGGGCTATTAGTTAGGGCATGAAAATGGCCCACCGAGCGGGCTCAAGCTGAATCTGCTCATATTGAACCGATTCGGCGAGACCATTTTCTGGTGGGCCTAGATGACGGTCGTATAGCCATAGACGCACACGACAATCATGGCGGCGTCGGAGGCAATAGCTAGCCATACGAGCCAAAGACGCGGGCTGGCTTGTTTGCCGTAGTTGGTCGCCGTGTATATGACGCCGACGATGTCAAACAGCAACGTTACCCAAGCAGCGGCGAGTACGAGACTTGACTTGCTTTCCGATGCCAGGTAGAAGAATGCGAGGACCTCGATGGCGTCGACCGCTATTTCAACGACCAACTCTCTGATGGTTATGCGCGAGAAGCAGATGCTTCCCCCGCAATACATTGCGTTCACAACGACGCCGTATGTGAACAGCGCAACGAGAAAGACCAGTGTTACCGTAATCACGACAGCCTCCTCAGGAGTATAACAAGCCATACTCGGCTAAGTATGAACTCATATATTATAACTTAATATATGAGAGACGTCAATGTATTCCCGCACCATATCGCTAGTGGTATACTGGTAACAAACCATACTAATTTCATATCGTAGGGGGCATCATGGGGCTAACAATTACAGAAATTCGCGATAGGACGTTGCGCGCACGACATCTATGCAGCGTTCTCGTCAGCAAGGCTTTGCAGTTGGCGCGTTCAATATTGACAATCAAGAAACACTGATTGCGATAGCGCGTGCTGCACAGAAGCTAAACTCACCGGTGTTGGTGGAAGTAAGCCATGGTGAAGTTGAGGCGATTGGTCTCGAAAATATTCGCGATATGGTCGATAACTATCGCGATGAATACGGTATTGAAATTTATATCAATCTCGACCATAGTCCAACAGTTGAGGCTTGTAAGCGCGCGATCGACGCTGGCTTTGAGTTTATTCACATTGATATTAGCCAGGCTAATCATGATGCAACCACTGAAGAAATCATCGAGAAAACGAAAGAAGTCGTGGAGTATGCTAAATTTACCGGCGCCCTTGTCGAGAGCGAGCCACACTACTTTGCAGGTGGCAGCAATGTTCACCACGAAGGCATCGACTACGAAGAAATTAAAAAGACGTTCTCGACCCCAGAGAGCGCAAAATCCTTTGTCGACGCGACAGGCATCGATACATTTGCAGCCGCAATCGGCAACCTCCATGGCAAATATGATGTTCCAAAGCAGCTTGATCTAGAGCTGCTTGCAAAAATTCGCGCAAACATCGAGTGCCAAATCAGCCTTCACGGCGGATCTGGCACGCCACTTCATTACTTTGAAGATGCATCAAAGCAAGGTGTGAGCAAAATTAACATTAACACCGACATGCGAGTAGTATTCCGCGACACGCTGGTAAAAGTTTTGAATGATAACCCGGATGAGTACGCAGTCGTAAAATTAATGCCAACAGTATACGAAGCAGTGCAGGGTGTGGTTGAAGAGAAAATTAGCGCCTTTGGCAGTGCTGGAAAGGCAGTTCGCTAGTGGCGACCCCTCGTATCATTGCTATTGGCAAGGGCACGCAAGACGTGTTCTTAAAGAGTGATGAGTTCGACCCTTATAAAGAGGGGAAGCATATGTACACGCATCTTCCACTTGGGCTAAAGATGGAGGTTGAAGACGTGACATTTTCAACAGGCGGCAACGCCACGAATGTCGCAGTCACTTTTGCGCGCCAAGGTCTGGAGAGCGCCTATGTATGGGGGCTCGGAGAAGATCCTGCAAGCCAGTCCATCCTAGACAACCTTGATAAAGAGG
>DATIIX010000022.1:0-6576 GCA_035479175.1 Saccharimonadales bacterium (SeqCode)
TGGTGCAATGATTAGTGTAGCAATCGATTTTCTGAAACCAATTCGTATCAGCAAACTTGTAGTAGTATCGCCCCTTGCGACAATTCCCGTGGTAGATCAATTACATGTGAGTGCTGATGAGGTGCATATCCTTGATGTAAAAGAAAACTTCATGGGAGTTGATCACTATTATGAGGATAACGCAATCCCGTCACATGAAGAAGTTATTGCTAAAATTAACGAAAATATCCTTAACTGGCAGTAAATCTACATACGCTGAGGCTTGCAAAGACGCCTGTAGGAATGTAGAATAAAAAGCAACAATAGTAAGGGAATGAACTGAAAGGTTACAGTGCTAGACACTTTTATCACATCAAGAGTGCGACGTAAAATTGTTGTTGTATACGCCAAGTATCCTGATTTTCATACCCATGTTCGCGGCCTCGCTAAACTCATCAAGGAGGACCCAGGCAATATTCAGCGGGAGTTGAAGCGACTTGAAAAAGTGGGTTTTTTGCTGGGTGAAAAGCAGGGTAATACTAAGATTTACTCTACTAACAAGCAGTTTCCGATTTTCAAAGAACTCCAGAGTATTGTGATTAAATCGCAGCAGCAGTCAAATGGAAGTCGTCCACGACGTACGACAACCGACATTCAGTCGTAATGACAATTTTTGAACAGATTCTAAAGGCTCGCGGTCTCGATAACGAGGCGGCGAAGTTATTTTTTGAGCCTGATTATCAAATGCGCCATGATCCTTTTTTATTGCCTGATATGGGAGCGGCAGTTTCGCGCCTTGTTGAGGCTCGTGAGCGGCAAGAGCATATTACTATTTATGGCGACTACGATATTGATGGGCTGACGGCAACTACAGTGTTGCTCGATGCGTTTAGCAGTTTTGATTTTCGTTTTGTCGATGCGTTCAATCCGAATCGTTTTCGGGAAGGTTACGGTATGACCGAACAGGCCGTCGAGGAAATTGCAGCAACGGGTGCAACACTGATTGTCACGGTGGACTGTGGCAGTTTGAGCGAGGGGCCGATTATGCGTGCTAAAGAATTGGGAGTGGATGTAATCGTTACGGATCATCATAATGTTGCACCAGTTCAGCCGCCTGCTGTTGCGGTGATTAATCCCAAGCGATTGTTGCAAGATTATCCTGATCGGTATGAGAAATTTCGTCTTGTTGAACAGGTAGACGGTGAGTCGCTCTATCCATTTCTGGATTTGCCTGGTGTCGGTGTTGCTTTTAAATTAGTGCAGGCCTTGCAAACCCAGCTTGATGGGCTTGAAATAGGACAAGAGAAGTGGTTGCTTGATCTTGTGGCGCTTGGTACGGTGTGTGATGTTGTGACGCTTGTCGATGAGAACCGGCTACATGTTTATTGGGGCCTTAAGGTTCTCGCTAAAACACGTCGTCCAGGGCTCAAAGCTCTTATGGGGGTTGCCGGCGCTGAGCCATCCCATTTAACGGCACGTACACTTGGATTTGGGCTGGGGCCGCGAATGAATGCGGCTGGCCGACTGGAGACGGCAAAATACGCGCAGGATATGCTACTCGCAACAGATGGTATGATCGCACTTGAATTAGCACAGAAACTTGATGAATTTAATGTTGCACGGCGCAAAGCACAAGATATTATCTACAAAGCTGCACTCGAACAGGCGGAGCAATATCAGGAAGATTCAGTGCTTGTGCTTAGCCATGCTGAGTGGAGTCATGGAATTATCGGTATTGTTGCTGCTAAGATTCTGGAGCGCTATAAAAAACCGACATATGTATTCCAGGAGCTGGGTGATGAGAGCAAGGGGAGTGCTCGTAGCTATGGCGACTTTAGTGTTGCCGACGCCATTCGCGCGAGTGACGATATCATTACGAAAGGCGGGGGGCATAAATTGGCGGCTGGTGTAACGTTGCCAACGCAAAATATTGATGCGTTTAGGCAGCGTGTAAATGAATATTTTGTGTCGCTCAATCTACCGCCCCAGATCTCGCTCCTTTTACCTTCTGCTGACGTAACGGCAGACGATTTTAGCGAGGCGACCGAAGAACTAGTTACCGAGCTTTCGCGCCTTGAGCCGTATGGCAGCGGCAATCCTGAGCCAATCATATGCTTTGAAAACGTAACAGTGATGGATGTGCGTCGCATGGGAAGTGAATCGCAGCATGTAAAACTTAGTTTGCAAGATACTAATGATAAAAAACTTGATGTTGTGGCGTTTTCTGCACCCGAGGAATGGTTCGCGGAGGTTGGCCGGCAAGTAAGTGTATGGGTGGAGCTTTCCCTTAATGAATGGCGTGGTGTGCGTTCGGTGCAGGGCCGATTGTTACATCTCGTTTATCTTCCAGAGCTGTAAACTAAGGTAAATAGTTGCAAAACAGCTTTTCATCTGTTACAATAGCATCGATATGGTACAAGTTACACGTAAAGATGAACGAGAGGCGAACGAAAACATTATTCGTCGCTTCAACCGCAAGGTTCTACAGAGCGGTGTGCTCGCAGAGGCTAAGGCTTCTATGCGATTCAGTAAGCCACTTTCTAAGACTGAGCGACGTGCTAAGGCGATTATCCGCCGCGAGCGTAAAGCAGATAAGCTAGCCAAAATGCGGCTAGGCATTCGCTAGGAGCCCGTGTGGTAGCGCTGAAAGAGCGTATTACAAACGAAATGAAAGCCGCCCTTTTGAGCGGCGATCGTTTTGTTGGCGAGACCTTACGAAACCTCAAAGCAGCAATCTTGAATGAAGAAGTTGCAAGCGGTAGACGCGCAGAAGGTCTTGGTGATGCTGAGGTCGAAAAGGTTATCGCGAAAGAAGTGAAAAAACGCTTCGAAAGCGCGAAGATTTATCGTGACAACAATCGCCCAGAGCTTGCTGAGCCTGAGGAAAAAGAAGCAGAGATCCTTAGGAAATACTTACCTCAGCAGTTAGATGAAACAGAGCTCCGCACTATTATTGAGCAAAAAGTTGCCGAACTTGGCGTGAGTGGTGCTTCTGCTATTGGGCAAGTTATTGGTGGGGTAAAGGCGCTGGTCGGCAATACTGCTGATGGCGCAACGATTGCGCGTATTGTTAAAGAAACACTTAATAAGTAGCAAGAGGGGACGATAGGTATGATTCTTTTGTTCGGTCCTACTGGTGCAGGTAAAAGCATGCAGGGACAAATGCTGGCCGTCCGCAAGGGATGGAAATGGCTTTCAACGGGAGAGATGCTCCGCCAGAGTGATGACCCAAAGGTGATTGAGACGCTAAAATCTGGAGAACTTGTTAGCGACGAGCTAACCTACCAGGTGTTCGAGGCGGCTATTCAGGATGCTCGTAGTAAAAATTATGGCAATATTATCATCGACGGCTTCCCTCGTACAAAAGAGCAGGCGGCGTGGCTTGATAACTACATGAGCAAAATGGGCCAGAAGATTGATGCCGTGATTGTACTTGAAGTGCCCGAAGCTGAAATTATGACACGTCTTGAGAAGCGTAAGCGTATGGAGGATACTCCTGAGACTATCGCTCGACGTATGACGATCTATCGACAAAAAATGTACCCAGTGCTTGGCATTTTTGCTGAAGCAGGCGTAAAGATTGTGCACCTTGATGGTACGGGCACTGCGGGTGAAGTCCACGACCGAATCTTTGATGAGGTTGAGCGAACGTGGCAGGATTAATTACAGGGCTAAAAACTCCTGAACAAATTGACGCGATGCGCCAAGGGGGCGCAATCTTAGCTCGTATCTTTGATGATATTCGCGCATATGTAAAGCCGGGCATCACCGAAAAGGATGTCGATACGTTTGTTGCGGGTAAGATTACTGAATATGGTGCAACTGCAACTTACAAAACAAGTGAAGTAAATTTTCCAGGTGTTATTTGTATTAGTACAAACGATGAGATTGTTCACGGTGTACCGACCGATTACACATTCCGCTCGGGCGATATCGCTAGTTTTGACCTTGTGATTACCTACAAGCAAATGAAGACAGATGCAGCATTTACGATGGTTGTAGGTGAAGAAGTAGTTGGTGCAATTAAACATCTTATTAATGCAACTGATCGAAGCTTATATGCTGGCATCGATGCAGTAAAAGGTCCTGTTTACACTGGGGATATTGGTGCTGCTGTTGAGCAAGTACTCAACAAGGCGAAGCTTGGAATTATTCGAGATTTAGTCGGTCATGGGGTAGGTTTAAAGATGCATATGCCTCCAGACGTGCCAAACTATGGGCGCAAAGGAACTGGCGTATTGCTAAACCCTGGTGAAACAATTGCAATTGAGCCGATGGCAACACTTGGTGGCGAAAAAATTGTTACACTTGATGACGACTGGACAATCGCAACTCGTGATGGTAGTCTGGCGGCACATTTTGAACACACAATTCTTATTACACAAGACGGCGCAGAGATTTTAACGCAACGCTAAAGTGTTCGTAGACCTGTATCATTATCTTGCTTATGCTATAATACGGCTATATGCAGGAACAACCTCGATATGCAGTCGGTATTGATGTCGGTACAACGATGATTCGTTGTGTAGTGGGCCATGTTGATCCGGCGACCGGCACCCCTACTATTGTGGGGGTCGGACAGGCGCCAAACTCAGGTATGCGCAAAGGAACAGTTGTTAACCTTAATGGCCCAGCCCATGCAATTGATCAGGCATTGGGTGAGGCAGAGCGCATGAGCGGCTATGAGGTGAATAGCGCTACGATTAGCGTGAATGGTGCTCATATCTTGAGTACACGTGCTGATGGTATGATTGCTGTTGGTACAGCTGATAAAGAAATCAATGAAGATGACCTTCGTCGTCTTGAAGATGTCGCGACAACTGGTAAGGTACCGGCAAACCGCGAGGTACTTGAAGTTGTACCATTTAGTTATACGCTTGATGGCCAAGGCAACATTAAAGATCCAATTGGCATGTCTGGCACACGTCTTGAGATTAATGCGAATGTTGTCTCGGCTATGACGCCATATGTTAAGAATCTTGAGAAGGCTAGTGAGATGGCGACAGTTGCTCCAAATGCGACGGTACCGTCTGTAGTTGCAGCCGCAAAGGCTGTATTGACAGAACAACAAATCGAGAGTGGTGTCGCTGTGATTGATTTCGGGGGCTCTACTACCGGCGTGTCGGTCTTTGAAGAAGGTGATTTGCAATATGTTGGCGTTGTTCCAATGGGCGGTGTGAATATTACTAATGACCTTGCAATTGGTCTAAAGACAGATCCTGAAATTGCCGAACAAGTTAAACTGCAACATGGTATTGCATCTGGGGGTCGAGAAAATAAGCTGGTCAGCATTAAACAAGAAAAGGAGATCCTTTCGTTTAACTCTGAAGATATCGATGAAATTATCGGTGCGCGTCTTGAAGAAATTTTTGAGCTTATTAATAAAGAACTCAAAAAAGCAGGTCGTGCAGGCCAGTTGCCAAGTGGAGTTGTCTTGGTCGGCGGTACTGCCAACTTGAAGGGTATTGCCGAAAGCGCCAAAGAGCACCTTGGCGTTGCGGCGCGTATTGGCAAATCAAGTGGTTTTGGTGGCGTTGCTGATAGTATTGATAAACCAGAGTATGCTACTGTTGTTGGCTTAATGCTTGTTGACGCCGAGGCGTCACGCGAACGAACACAAAAAAGTCATAGCGGACCAAACGGTACTTCGCTTAAAAATGCAGGCGGATTCATTCAGGGCATCTTCTCGCGCTTCAAAATGTAAGGGCCTGTCATTCATGAACAACAATGGTATACTAGAACAAGATAGTTATCCAGAGTGAATAAAGGGGAGTATAGGAATCCATGCCGGAAGTAAAACCAAGTGAAATCCAAACATTTGCCAGCATAAAAGTTGTTGGTGTTGGTGGTGCAGGCGGTTCAGCAGTCAACCGCATGAAAGACGCTGGATTAGTCGGTGTTCAGTTTATTGCAATGAACACTGATGCGCAGGCGCTCCATAATTCAAAAGCAGACATTAAGATCCATCTTGGCCACAACACGACGAATGGTCTTGGTGCTGGTGCTGATCCATCTGTTGGTGAAGCTGCAGCGCGTGAATCAATCGATGAGATTCGAGATGCACTTGAGGGTGCTGATATGGTTTTTGTTACCATTGGTGCCGGTGGTGGTACTGGATCGGGTGCAGGCCATGTCGTGGCTGAAATTGCTCGCGATCTCGGTATACTTTGTGTCGGTGTTGCAACAAAACCGTTTAGCTTTGAAGGTGAGAAGCGCCGCACGAATGCTGAGTGGGCGATTGCACAACTTGGACGCCAAGTTGATACACTCATTACTATCCCTAACGATCGTTTACTACAGACAATCGATCGCCGTACTCCGTTACTAGAGACCTTTAAGATTGCTGATGATGTACTTCGCCAAGGTGTACAAGGGATTTCTGAGCTTATTACTGAGCATGGACTTATCAACCTTGACTTCGCTGATGTGAAAGCAATTATGAGTAACGCTGGCAGCGCATTAATGGGTATTGGCCGCGCCAGTGGTGATAACCGCGCCGCTGAGGCTGCACAGCAAGCTATCGAGTCTCCGCTTATTGAGGTCTCAATAGATGGCGCGAAGGGCGTACTCTTCAACGTAACTGGTGGCTACGACATG
>DATIIX010000023.1:0-2585 GCA_035479175.1 Saccharimonadales bacterium (SeqCode)
GAAAATGGTGGGTGATGAGGGACTCGAACCCCCGACCCTCTCGGTGTAAACGAGATGCTCTAGCCAACTGAGCTAATCACCCGATGCAGGAAGTATACCATATCTGTAAATACCGACAAATGGTATACTATATACTATGCGGTATAAGCCTAAGCATTACTATACGTGGAGCGCAAACATCGCGTACACCGTCGGCCTGATCGCCAGCGATGGTTGTCTTCAGAAAGACCAGAGACATATCGACCTCACGTCAGTTGATATGGAACAACTCAACAATTTCCGATTGGCAATTGGTAGGCCACTGCCAATTACTAAGAAGTTTAATGGAACTGGCCAGCCTGCATTCCGAATTCAGTTTAGTGATGGTGGCTACTATGATTTTTTGCTTGCAGCTGGCCTAACACCAGCAAAAAGCAAAACAATCTCGCAGCTTACTGTTCCCGACCAGTATTATGCTGACTTCTTGCGCGGGCTGTTCGACGGCGACGGTTCTTGCTACGGCTACATGGATCCGCGCTGGCGTTCGAGCTTCATGTTTTACGTTGCTTTCACTTCAGCAAGTCTCGACTTTATTCACTACCTAAGGGCTGCAAATAGTCGAATCTGTGGCGTGACTCCGGGAAGTATTAGAAAATCTACCCGAGCATACGCACTTGTATATGCGAAAAACGATTCGCATAAGCTCTACCACTTCATGTACTACGCCCCCGGCCTTTTATGCCTTACGAGAAAACACAAGAAGTTGTTGGCCTTCACGAGAAGAGATAGGGCTGGTATAATATCGACGTCAAGCGCGAGTGGTGAAATGGTAAACACGCTACCTTGAGGTGGTAGTGCCGCAAGGTTTGGAGGTTCAAGTCCTCTCTCGCGCACCAAAATAATGTCTCAACAGAGACGTTATTTTTGTTGTGCTACTACTATATATGAAATGTAGAATTGGATTTCTGGGAGCAGGAATTAGGCGTCACTTTGTCGTAACTCGCGTCTGGCAGACTGCGTAAGGATATTGAAGAAGTGTTGATGATCACCACCCGACATCACAGCCCGCCCGATAGCATTAGATAGCCGTTGACGCTGATTTGGATCGGTACTTGTTACTTTCTCTAACACCAAACAAACACCATTTAGCGTGGCGAGTCCATTCTTGTCTTCTTGGTCATAGACTCGCTCTTGAACACGCGCAAAACGAACCTGCAAATGGCCATTCGACCCATTGTTGATCGCAGACATGAGTAATGCAGGATTCCAGTGGCGAGCAAATCGCTCAAATAGATCTTGCTGCAAAGCAGCAAACATATCATCAACGCTTAGTTCCGAAGCGGCCGCTGCAGAATATCCGAACGGCCGCGTAATAATCGTTCCATACAGTGATCGACTGGTCATACCACTCAACCCCGCTCTTTCCAAGGCGACCAAGTCACGCCCATAACGGGCGTGCCACGCCTCTTTGTCATCCGGCTGGATTAAGTAATCTGAAATAACAATATACCCGCCGGAATGCAAAGCCGTATCGACGTAATGAAATAGTCGCTCAAGATCATAATAATCAATAATGTTGGTCAGTAACCCGGTTAATACCGCTACACCGATGCTGGATTCATCTAAATTTGGCATCGTAAAGCGATCTAGTGGGTCGCCAACCTGATAGCTTATATTTGGCCTGTCAAATTCACGAGACGCACGTTCGATTACTGTAGGGTTGGCATCAATAGCCAACACGTGAGCCGTTGGTACCCGATCTGCATATTCGCTCGCCTCATCGACGCCACAACCAAGGTCAAGTATTGTTGGTGGCAGTTCGGCCTTCGCTTCAAGCAGCTCAGCAATCATATCCGGATAGCGCTGTGTCTTCCACACTCGGTCGGCAGCACTAGACATCTCACTTGTTGCCCGTGCCTGAGTGACACTCGCCTGGCTGAAAAGCATAACGCTCACTCCTCTATTGATCTGCAATATAGTCAATCAGACGTCAAAGTACAAGTGGTGATTAGCGCTTTGTACGCATACGGCGTTCGGCGTAGGACGTGACGCCGCGGAAAGCGACGACCGCCCAGACGAGGTTGATAATGACACTGGCATAGGCGCGCTTGTCAAATGTGTACACCGTAAGTAAGATGCCGGCGATCAGGTTGTCCAGTTCATACCAGAGCGATTTTCCCGTCCATTTGCCGATACTGGTACGCCAGAAGGCGAACAGCAGAACCGCACCGCCAATGTACCCAAGCCAGTCGATGAATCCGAAGGTCATGAATTAGGTCCGCGGCACATGTTGATGAAGGTGACCGAGCGAGTATTCCTGGCGCAGCAATGGTTTGATGTCTTCGAGCGTAACATCGATTTTGACGCCGGGGTTGAGCGTACCATGCGGGTCGAAGATCTGCTTCGTCTTGCGTAGTACATCATAGACCTCGGGTCCATACAATTTAGATAAATACGCCCCTCGCAGCCGGCCATCGCCGTGTTCACCAGTGGTAGTACCGCCTAGATCGATAACCAACTTGTAATATTCATCCATGATGCGGAACATCGTCTGGCGATCGCCAATCTGAGCGAGATCCAGATATGGCTGCAGGTGCAGATGCGCG
>DATIIX010000024.1:0-5754 GCA_035479175.1 Saccharimonadales bacterium (SeqCode)
CCGATGCTATGGAATGGAGACCTGCTTGGCGGTATGAGCATTCTGCTTGGGGCTATCGGCGGCATTGTCGGCGTATGGCTCGGCGCTAAAATCGGCAACGCATTAGGATAATGGTAGAGTGAATTATCTTTTAGCGGTATCTGGTGGCGTAGACTCGGTAGTGCTGCTCGATTTATTTAGTAAGACAAATAATCATTTAGTGGTGGCGCATGTGGACCATGGGATCCGCGGTGAAGAAAGTGCAGCCGATGCGCGGTTTGTTAAAGAACTCGCTAAAAAATACAGTATACCATTCGTAAGTATTGAACTTAATCTCGCACCAAACGCAAGCGAGGAACTTGCACGGTCCGAACGGTATACATTCTTATTTAAAGAGGCTAAGCGGTTTAACGCGCTACTCGTGACAGCACATCATGAAGATGATGTGATTGAAACTATTGCATTGAACATCGAGCGAGGCACGGGCTGGCGCGGACTAATGACGCTTAATCGTTTGGGTATAATGCGTCCCTTGCTCGGTATGACTAAGCAGCAAATATATAATTATGCCATGAAGCAGCGTCTTGAATGGGTAGAGGACGCCACGAACCACGAGCTTCTCTATGCGCGCAACCGTATGCGACATGCTATAAAACTAAATAGTGTTAACAGCGAGCGCTTAATGGAACTGCGCGCGCGCCAATTACAGCTCGGACGCGATATTGATGCCGATGCCACGAGGCTTGTTGCGCGTCATAAAGGCGACCGACACTTTCTGAATATGATTCCCGAGAACGTTGCAATTGAATTACTGGGAACGGAAATCGCGAATATCACGACTCGCCCGACTCGCCCTCGGCTTAAGCGTGCCTTAATCGCGATCAAAACCGCAGCTCCGGGCAGTATACATCAAATTGGTGATGGCATTTCATTAGAGTTTACGGCTCGAAATTACACTATAAGAGTGGTATAATTTCTATAAAGATTTTCTCTGCAGTAAGAATAGCGAAAGGACACTTATTAGAATGCCGAAACGACCTAAACGAAATGTTCGTAACACATTACGCCTGAGCCTTTTTTGGGCGGTAATCGTATTAATTAGTCTTGTTGGATGGGCGCTTATGTCGCCACGCAGCAGCCTGAAAGACGTACCAATCTCACAGGTAATTACTGACGCGAATGATGGTAAGCTTGCAAAGATTGAGGGCCAAGATGGCGACCTTACAATTACAAAGAAAGGTGAGAGCGAGCCAAGCGAGAAGTCATATATTCAGGGCGGGGTCAGTTCCCTCCTCAAGGATGACTTACTGAGCAAGGGTGGCAAACAGGTTGTTTCTGATAAACCGACTGACGGAACAAGCACAGCATTCTGGAATGTCGCAACGATTGTCGTTCCAGTACTGTTGATTGCTGGTTTCTTTATGTTTATGATGCGTCAGGCACAGGGCCAGAACAGTCAAGCGATGAACTTTGGCAAAAGTAAGGCAAAACTGTACGGCATCGACAAAGAGCGCGTCGTATTCGATGACATCGCCGGTAATGATAGCGCCAAACAAGATCTTGAAGAGGTTGTTGACTTCCTGAAGCATCCGAAGAAATATGAATCATTGGGCGCAAAGATTCCTAAAGGCGTATTGCTTGTAGGCAATCCAGGTACTGGTAAAACAATGCTAGCTCGGGCGGTAGCAGGCGAAGCAAACGTACCATTCTTCTCTATCTCAGGTAGTGAATTTGTAGAAATGTTCGTTGGTGTTGGTGCGAGTCGTGTGCGTGACCTATTTGCTAAGGCTAAGAAGAATGCACCAGCAATCATCTTTATCGACGAGATTGACGCCGTAGGTCGCAAGCGCGGTAGCGGCATGGGCGGTGGCCACGATGAGCGTGAGCAAACATTAAACCAGATTTTGGTTGAAATGGATGGTTTTGAGGCTGGCACGAACGTAATCGTTCTTGCGGCAACGAACCGCGCAGATGTACTTGACCCAGCCCTTCTCCGTCCAGGTCGATTCGACCGTCATACAACAATTAGCCTGCCGGAACGTCGAGATCGCGAGGCAATCCTGAAGGTTCACTTCAAGAATAAACCGACAGATTCGACTGTTAACCTTGATAAGCTCGCGGCCAAAACTGCTGGCTCAAGCGGAGCCGATCTCGCAAACATCGCAAACGAAGCAGCTATCATTGCGGCCCGCCGTAACGCGAAGCATATCTCAAACAATGACTTAACTGAAGCGTTTGAAAAGGTTGCGATTGGTCCAGAGCGTAAGACCAAGGTGATGAACGAGAAAGAAAAGGAGATGACTGCATACCATGAGGCTGGTCATGCAGTCGTTGGTCACGTGCTTCCAGATAGCGATCCAGTACACAAAATCACCATCATTCCACGCGGCGGTACTGGCGGTGTCACCTGGTTCTTGCCACCTGAAGATCGAAGTTACACGAATGTGTATGAGTTCAAAGACATCCTTGCCCGTGCGATGGGTGGTCGCATCGCCGAGAAGCTTCTATATGGTGCTGATGGCATTACTACGGGCGCCGGTAGTGATCTGCGTAAAGCAACTGAAATTGCTCGCGACATGGTTATCGAGCAAGGTATGGGTACAAAGCTCCGCGACCAAGTCTTTCACGAAGACAGCGGTGGTATGGTGTTCGATAAAATTACCCATGAGCGACCATACAGTGACGCCACGGCTCAAGAAATCGACAAAGAAGTTGAGGCACTTATCCGCGAGGCTGCTCAGCGTGCTGAGGCGGTACTAACAAAGAACCGCGATATTCTCGAGAAGCTAAAGGAGGCCCTTCTGAAAGAAGAAACGCTTGAAGAAGAGCAAGCGAGTGAGATTATGATAGACGCAAAGCTTCCTGCGGAGGCAAAGCTCCACTAGGAGTTATAGGAGTCTATGGCCAAGCGAAGCCTTAAATCAGTCGTCGCCCTTGCTAATAGTAAGCTGCCCCTTGGTTGGGCAGCCCTACTGTTATCTGGTGCAACACTAGCATCGAGCTTACTCGGCATCCTTCGTGATCGTTATCTGAATGGCCTCTACCTCGATAACTATCCTGCAGGTATTGACGCCTATACCGCAGCATTCACAATTCCGGACTTCATGTTTTTCATCTTGGTGTCGGGTGCATTGAGCGTATCGTTCATTCCAGTATTCAACCAACGCTTAGCGGGTGGCAACAAACGTTCTGCATGGGAGCTTAGCTCGAGTCTAGTGAACTTCTTGGCATTGCTCACACTTGGTGCAAGCGTGCTTATTATGATCTTCGCTGATCCCCTTGTACGTTACATCGTGGGACCCGGTCTTGACGAACAGGGGCGAGAACTCGCAATTAGTATGATGCGCATCATCGCTGTAAACCCATTTCTATTTGCAGTAGCGACGGTGATCTCAAGCATGCAACAGGCGGTAGGCCGTTTTGCATTTTTAGCGCTTGCGCCAACTATCTATAACATAGGTATTTTAATCGGTGCTCGTTACTTCACGGGTGGTATTAACATTTTTGGCTGGCAGGTATTCGATGGGGGGATCATGGGTGTTGCCCTTGGTGTTGCACTTGGTGCAATGATGCAGTTAGTGATCAGCTCGATTGGTCTTATCGGGCTTGGATTTGATTATCGAATGAAAATATCATGGCGCAATAAAGGCTTTCGCCAGGTGTTAAAGCTGCTGCCGCCGCGCTCGCTCGACCAAGGTATTGATTATGTGAACGGTATTGTTGAAATGAACCTTGCGTCACGTATGGGCGACGGAATGATGCGTGCATATCAGCAGGCATCATCTTTAAGCTTAATGCCAGTGAATCTTATTGGGGTGGCAATTAGTAATGCCGCTTTCCCACGCATGACAGAGCGACTTGCAGAGGGCAGACCGGATCTGTTTAAACAAGAACTGCGCCAAATTCTCCGTTGGATTATTTGGCTTGCACTACCAATTGCAACACTCGCCTTCTTCATGCGCGGGTATGTAGTGACATTCATCAAGAACGGCGGTGACCCAACAATCGCCGGGGTTCTGGGTGCACTGGTAGTGGCGATACTCTTTAGGACAGTCTACCAAATTGCCGCGCGCGTATTTTATGCTCAGCAAGATACGAAAACGCCACTCTACGTATCATTTTTTACAATCACACTCAATATTGTTCTCGCAGTTTGTTTTTCAATGTTACTTGGCTGGGGGGTATATGGGCTTGCGTGGGCGCAGTCTATTGTGGCGTTCGTCGAGGTAGTGGTTCTTTTTGTAATTTTGCAACGACGTGCACACGGTATCTTCACCCGCGCATTCGTATCGGCGATATGCCGCATGGTCATCGCGAGCGCTAGCATGGGATTCATTGCCTATGTTGCGCTTCAGTTTATGCAGTTACAGTCGAACGACCTCCGGTTCTTCCTAGTATTTCCTAAGTTTGCTCTCATTACAGCTGTTGGGTTTATTGTATATGTTTGGCTGTGTAAACTAATGAAAGTCGAAGAAGTTGACCCAATTCTTCGCAAACTATCATCAGTCATTTTTAGTAAGATTCCTGGCCGGAGACAATAATTACTATGAGCCAACAAAACATTCGTAACTTTTGCATTATTGCCCATATCGACCACGGCAAAAGCACGCTCGCCGATCGTATGATGGAGCTCACGCACACCGTCGAGAAGCGGGATATGAAAAGCCAATTGCTTGATAGCATGGAGCTTGAGCGTGAAAAGGGAATTACGATTAAACTTGCACCAGTGAGCATGAAGTATAAAGAGTACGAGCTGAACTTAATCGATACCCCGGGGCATGTAGACTTCAGCTATGAAGTGAGCCGTAGTCTTGAAGCCTGTGAAGGTGCTGTGCTGGTTGTTGATGCCAGTCAGGGAATTCAGGCGCAGACGCTCGCTAATGTTTACTTAGCCCTTGCAGCAGACCTTACAATTATTCCAGTCCTTAATAAAATTGACTTGCCTGCTGCAGATATTCCACGCGTGACCGCTGAGGTAATTAACCTACTAGGTTGCAAAGAAGAAGACATCATGAAGATCAGTGCGAAAACAGGCGCTGGCGTCACAGACGTGCTTGATGCCGTGGTTAGGCGTATTACGCCACCTACTGGAAGTAGTGACGCGCCGACACGTGCGCTGATTTTTGATAGTTACTACGATGATTACCGTGGTGTGATTCTATATACACGCACAGTTGATGGGTCAATCAAAAAGGGCGATACGATTGAGATGCTTGCGACAGGTGCAAAGGGCTTAGCACTAGATGTTGGTCATCTGCGCCCCGGTATGTCATCAGATCCAGAGCTCAAAACAGGCGAGATTGGGTATATTGTTACAAACCTTAAAACAACTCGTGATGCAAAAGTAGGTGATACGATCACCGTTCCGCGTGCGCACACCGACGAAGCTTTGCCCGGGTATCAGCATGTGCAGCCATTTGTCTATGCTGGGTTCTTCCCTGTTAGCAATGAAGATTACAATGACCTGCGCGAAGCCGTCGAGAAACTCAGCCTGAGCGACTCTGCACTACAGTTTGACCCAGAAAACTCGCCAGTACTTGGCTATGGTATTCGCATTGGGTTTCTAGGCCTTCTCCACATGGATATTGTACGAGAGCGATTAGAGCGTGAATATGATCTCGACTTAGTCGTCACAAATCCAAGTACAAACTACGAAGTGACATTGACTGATGGCACTGAGATTGATATTAAAAGCGCCTCAGAGTTGCCAGATGTCGCAAAAGTTTCTGAAATTCGCGAACCATGGATTGACGGTGAAATTGTAGTGCCACAAGA
>DATIIX010000025.1:0-2313 GCA_035479175.1 Saccharimonadales bacterium (SeqCode)
CAACGACACTGGCGGCTACAAAGAAGTAATTTTTATGATTCGCGGCGATGCTCCATACAGCAAACTCAAATTTGAAGGAGGCGTGCACCGTGTGCAGCGCGTACCAGTCACTGAAAGCCAAGGGCGCATCCATACAAGCACCGTCACTGTTGCCGTACTTCCGGAGGCCGAAGAAACAGATATCGAAATCAGTCCGAATGATCTCCGTGTCGATATTTACCGCTCAAGCGGCCACGGTGGTCAGAGCGTAAACACAACTGACTCAGCGGTGCGCATCACTCACCTCCCTACTGGCATGATTGTCACAAACCAGGACGAAAAGTCTCAGATTAAAAACCGTGAAAAAGCCATGAGTGTCCTGCGCTCACGTCTGTTGCAAATCAAGATTGATGAGGAAAACGCCAAGCTTACCGCCGAACGTCGCAACCTCATTGGTAGCGGTGATCGTAGCGAGAAAATCCGAACCTACAACTTCCCGCAAGATCGCATTACCGACCACCGTATTGGCTACAGCCGCAGCAACATCCCTGCAGCCCTTAATGGAGACATCGATGATGTCATCGAACACCTCCAAGCCTATGAACGAGAACTCAAAGCCCAAAACATCAAGTAGTAATACATGGCTGCAAGATGCAGCAGACCAGCTTGCTGAAGCTGGCATAGCCACTGCACGCCTGGACGCCGAAATTATCTTAGCACATACCATACGCAAAAGTCGTACATGGCTTCACGCCCATGGAGATGAAATACTTACACCCCGTCTTATTGAGATTGCCGACGCGCGGCTTGCTCTTCGGCTTGATCGCACACCAATTGCATACATCATTGGGCATAAAGAATTCTACAGTCGCGCGTTCAAAGTAACCCCCAGCGTACTCATCCCTCGCCCAGAGAGCGAATCACTCATCGAGCTTCTTAAAAAACACATACCAGCAAACGCTAAACGGCTTATTGATGTCGGCACAGGAAGCGGATGCCTTGGTATTACTGCAAAGCTAGAATTTTCCAGCCTTGGCGTCACCCTCTCGGACGTTAGTCGTCACGCGCTAAAAGTTGCCGAGAGTAACGCCTCGACTCTTCATGCAGAAGTAACACTCATTCAAGGTGATCTATTAGCCCAAGCCCCCGACCTTTTCGATGTTGTCATTGCCAACCTTCCCTATGTTAATAAAGAATGGGAACGCTCACTAGAGACCAATAAGGAACCGGGTCTTGCACTATTCGCCGATAATGGTGGTCTTGCCCTTATCGAACAACTACTTTACCAACTCCCCAAAGCACTAGGCTCGTTAGGGCTTGTGTTACTTGAGGCCGATCCCTGCCAACATCAAGCAATAATTGCTCTTGCAACAAAGCTCGGCCTCAAACATCTTGAGACCGAGGGGTATGCCATCGCGCTTGCTAAGCGCTAGTTGGTTTGGTATGTACCAAGCGTAACCTTAGAATTATGCTCGGTGCCGTCACGAAGATAGGTAACGGTAATTGTATCATCTGGTGCATATTCGCCCGCGAGCGTTGAAACACTACCAGCAACGCCAACCGATTCGCCGTTCACTTTTGTAATAATATCCTTTTCCTTGAGTCCAGCCTTATCAGCTGGACTGCCGGCAACAATCGCCGTATTTGCGCCATCACCCACAACATATGCACCGGACTTTGCTGAAAGGTTATACTGTTTAGCTACTGCTGCAGTAATTTCAACATAACGCACCCCAAGATACGCACGCTGCACACCCCTACCGGCAAGTACCATTTTTGTCGTACCCTTTGTTGCATTAATAGGAATGGCGAAGCCAATGCCTTGTGCATCCGAGGCAATAGCCGTATCGATACCAACCACCTGACCGCTGTAATTCAAGAGAGGACCGCCCGAGTTGCCTGGATTAATTGCGGCATCTGTCTGCAAAAGGTCTGTAAGAGATTCCGATGAGCTACCGTCGCCACTACCAGCTGTAACTGGTCGCCCCTTACCGGAAATAATACCGCTCGAAACCGTATTCTGATACTGGCCGAGTGCGTTACCAATTGCAACGACTTGCTGGCCGACACGTACCGTCGATGAATCACCCATCGAGGCGGGAGTAAGGTTATTAACACCATCAATCTTAAGGTAAGCGACGTCATTAAGCGGATCGGAGCCAATAACCTTTACGTTCTCGTATGTCTTACCGTCAGAGGTAATCACCTGAACCGTAGTAGCTGAATCAATCACATGATGATTCGTCAGAATGTATCCATCTTTACTCAAGATAATACCCGTACCCGCGGCTTGTTGTTCAGCTGCGCCAAAAATAGACTGCGTATTGACGCTGG
>DATIIX010000026.1:0-5414 GCA_035479175.1 Saccharimonadales bacterium (SeqCode)
TGGAGCCGGTGCGGTGCAGTCTCAAGGGATATGGATTCAAGCAACGAAGGCACAGCAGAACGGCACAGTAACAGCGTATGACTTTTATATCCATGCCTGTTGGGATAGCGTTGGTGTTCATACTTCAATGACGCTTGGCACGATTGTGAGGATTTATGACTAAAAGACAGCAAACTGGATTCACGCTCGTAGAGGTTACTCTTGCGATTGCGTTCCTATCTATACTATTAATTGCAATTTTGACTATTACCGTAACGGCGGGGAAGTTGTACATTAAAGGTAGTACGAATCAGACTATTAACCAGTCTGGCCGTGATTTTGCCGATACTGTTAGACGAGATTTTCTTGCTTCGGGAATTAGTATGATCGCCGGTTCGCCAACAGGAGCCGCAATTACGTTGGGTAGCGGTAATCTTACGAGCGGTCGCATCTGTCTCGGGACGGTTAGCTACTTGTGGAATAGCGCAGCATTACTTAATGCGCCAAATACCGATGAAGTTACGATAGGTGTATCAAATACTCCCGTGAAGTTTGCACGCGTGGTGAATCCGAAGCAGTCATACTGTGATAAGGATGCATCCGGGAAGTATCCGACGAATATTCCCAGTACGGAGCAGGTAATCGATTTATTTGGTGGTTCAGGTCGTGATTACGCGTTGTATTCAATGGCCATGACCCCAGTAGCGATTACTGGTGACAAGGGTATGTATCAAATTTCATATACATTAGGAACAAATGAGAGTGGTACAACGCAGAAAGACTCAACGAATAGTTTCGTGCAGTGTAAACCAAATAATTCACTAACAGCCGACTTTAACTACTGCTCTGTAGATGATTTTGATATGATAGTGCGAGTTGGAGGGACAAAATAATGGTCATTATGTCAATGCATCATAACAAGCGTAATGCTGAACGCGGTGCAACCGCACTCATGATCGTTGTCTTTACCGTATTACTTCTGATGACGATAACAGTCAGCTTTATGCGGCTTGTCGTACAGGATCAAGAGCGCACAAATAATGACGAACTTTCTCGTGGCGCTTACGACTCTGCGCTTGCGGGGGTTGAGGATGGGAAACGTGTCTTGCAGTCTTGTATTGGCCAGAGTGATACATCGGCTTGCTCTGCGATTGCTGCTGGTGAATGTAACACCATACATTCAGCAAAAGTACTTAGCGTAAGCGACTCAGGTGCAAATACCGGTGAAGTTATAGTGCAGAATAGCTCAGGTACCGATGGGGGATATGATCAAGCTTATAGCTGCGTAAAGATCGATCGCAATACGTCGGATTATCAGGGTAGTCTGAGCGATGATTCATCTGAGGTGGTTCCCTTACAGACGGTAGGTTCATTTACCCAGGTAACGATATCTTGGTTTAAGAACCCTGGCACAGGTACGGTATTTGACTTGGATGCGAGTCCCTCTCCACTCTTGCCTATAGCCACTAAATGGGCTGCAGCAGGGAAGACTCGCCCACCGTTGCTTCGGGTGCAGCTTATACAGTACAACGGGCAGAATTTCAAGCTTGATGATTTTGACCAGAGTGGTGGATCGAACACGCTTTATCTGTATCCTTCGTCTGTCGGACTTTCAATTGCTGACTTTTCAGGTGACGCTCGACGCTCCAAAACGAATAACCTACTGATACCTGTTAGGTGCACTCCTGGCATTGGAAGTCAGTACATTTGTAGCGCAACACTTACATTGCCGCTTCCTGTAGGGCTTCCTGCTGCTCAGATTGCGGATCGAAGAGCTTACTTACGTGTTACGAGTCTGTACGGCGATACGGACTATACGATCCAGCCAGTTGGCACAGAGTTGCAGGATGTTGAGCCGGCTATTGATTCAACCGGGCGCGCAGCCGATGTGTACCGTCGTGTTCGTGCTCGCGTGCAGTTAGTGAGTCCTGCTGAGACACAATTGTATCCACGTGCAACGGTTGATATTACTCATAACTTCTGCAAAGACTTCGGTGTATCTGACTCTCAGTATATTGCTGGTTCGTGCGACTACGCAAAGCCGTAGCTGAACAATTTATTTATCCGAATCAGAATGGAACTTTTCGTATACTTCTTTGAGATGCGCGTCAGTAACATGCGTATATACCTGCGTAGTGCTGATGTTGCTGTGGCCTAGCATACTTTGAACACTCCGAATATCAGCACCATTCATAAGAAGGTCAGTAGCAAAGCTGTGACGCATGGTATGCGGACTGACGTGCTTTGTGATGCCAGCTAGCTTGGCATATTGTGCGATCATACGCTGAATACTGCGAGGCGTTAATCGTCGGTACCCACCGTCAGTTGATGCGATGCTATTGCGGCTGTAATTTAAGAATAAAGGGACGAGTGTATCGACTCTAGCTGCTAGGTACGCATTGACAGCGTCGGCTGCAGACTGGCTAATAAAGATGGGTCGGTCCTTTTGACCTTTACCGCGAACCATAAACTCACGTCGCTTAGTATTAATATGATCGCGATCAAGATTGATGAGCTCAGATATACGAAGACCGCTGGAAAAAAGTAGTTCAAGGATTGCACGATCGCGAAGGTGGGGCAGGGTATTATCATTGGGAATGGCTGCAAGTATTCGCTCTACTTCGTCAAAATGCAGGAAAGTAACTTGTTTACGGTGGATCTTAGGGAGCTCAATCATGTTCGGTGCAAGAGTTTGAATACTTCTTTTACTCATATAATTCAAAAATCCTCGAAGGGCAATGAGATGATATGCTTGTGTGATTGTTGTGAGCTCCCCACCGGTTTCGGTTTCGTATCGATTAAGCCAAAGTCGGTATTTGCGAACAACTTCATTTGTTATGTCTTCGACTTTTATGTTGTCCGCAAACTCAATAAAGCGCTCCAGGTAGCGCCTGTAATTCTCGGAAGTTTTAGGCGACCGACCGCGTTCTACTTCGAGATATTCGACAAAGTCGAGTATTAGTTCGGACATATACATACATCTATAATACTGCTTGTGACAAGATCTAGCATCTAATCGTAAGAGTTTGATACAATATAGGAAATAACGAAAGGACCACCACAATGGCATCAACTGTACAAAAGACACTCGTAGTGTTTAAGCCGGACACAATTCAGCGCGGCATCGTTGGAGAAATCCTTACTCGTTTTGAACGAGTAGGACTTAAGATCATCGGAACAAAAATGATCACCCCAACAAAGGAACATTATCACCAGCACTACGAGGAGATCGGTCAGATGATTACTCGACGCGGTCAGAAGGCTTTTGACATTACGCTTGAAATGATGATCCAGGGCCCTGTTATTGCCATGGTGCTCGAGGGTGTTGAGGCTGTCGAACTTGTTCGTAAACTTGTTGGCACAACTGAGCCAAAGAGCGCACTTCCTGGTACTATTCGTGGCGACTACTCGCACATGAGTTTTGGTTATGCGGATGATGCAGGTAAAGGTATTCCAAATCTTATCCATGCAAGTGGTGACCCGGAAGAAGCAGTTAAAGAGATCGATCACTGGTTCAGCGATAGCGAACTGTATGATTATGCGGTTCTGAACGAAAAGTTCACTCGCTAAGTAATAAAGATTAGGGCGGGTTTGCTCTTGCAGTGGCTTGCTTTATGAGCTATCTCTAGCGATTGGGGGATATATTCTATATACTGTAAGCATGCCTCGGTAGCTCAATTGGATAGAGCAGTTCCGTCCTAAGGAAAAGGTTGCAGGTTCGATTCCCGCCCGGGGTACCAATAAACTATGACAAAGACATCAAGCGAAGTATTCGAAGGTCAGCATAAGGGTGAAGAAATACTCTTCGTATTTCGTAGGCATATCATTGCCATGCGAAAAGGATTCTATGCTCTCTTAATTCCATTTATGCTTACGTCTATTCCGCCACTTATCTGGCAACAGAACCTTACATTATTCTTGTTACCAATAGGGGGGTTGGCTTTTGGCTTAATTCTCTTTGCTTACTATTTTGTTATGTGGTACTTCACGGTGTATATTGTGACATCTGAGCGTATTCGACAAATTACGCAAAAAGGTCTTTTTGGTAAGGACGTTGTCGAATTACGTTTGGCTAAAATTCAAAACATAAGCTATAATATACCTGGTCTTACCGGAGAAATCTTTAAGTTCGGCACCATTGTAGTACAGACATTTGTGGGCGATCTCGTAATCCATAAGGTCGAGCATCCGAGCGAGATTTACAATAAGCTGCAAGATGCTGTGCATGAAGCTACTAGCGACACCCAGCAAGAAGGATCCGATGAAGAAGCTAATTAAACGAATACAGCGTAAAAAAGAAGAAGCACCTACGCCAACGCGTATCACTAATGATACTGTTGCAGAGCACCGTGAGAGGATTCTTGCTGGTGGTCGTCGATTTAAGTATCCAGTTCAATATGCTCGCCATCGCCTTGTATTCAATACTATTGTCGTCTCTATCGTATTTATTATTTTACTTATCGCTATTGGATGGTGGCAGCTCTATCCCATGCAAAACTCCAGTGCGTTTATGTATCGTTTAACGCGCATTATTCCTATACCCGTAGCAGTTGTGAATAGTGAACAGGTTCCATATAGTGATTATCTTGTGCAGTATCGTGGGTCTGAGTATTATCTCAATAAGTATGGTGAGATTAAACTCGATAGTTCAGATGGTAGGCGTCAGCTTAACTACATTAAGCGCCAATCTCTCGATAAAGCTGAACAGACTACATATGCACGTCAACTTGCGCGCAAACTTAATATTGTTGTTACCAATGACGATATTGATAAATTTATTAACGAAGAGCGTAATACTGCAAACGGTCGTGTATCTCAAGAGACATATGATTCATCAATGCAGCTTTATTACGGCGAAACCCCAAGCGATTACCGACTTCGTATTGCAAACAGTATGCTTGAAGCAAAGATCGCATTTGCGGTTGATGATAGCGCGACTGCCCAGGTAAAACAGGCGCAGACACTTGTCACTTCAACACAGGGAGATTTGGCTGCTGTTGCGACCCAAATGGCAAAATCTAAGGGCGGCAAGGTGACTGCGGGCCAATCGGGCCTAATTGATGTAACGAGTAAGTTTAGCGGCCTTCGTGTCTCTGAGGTTGCAAAAATGGCCAAGGGTTCAATATCGGGTCCGCTGAAAAGCACGACAGACGACGGCTATTATTTTGTAAAGATTGTAGATAAAACTGGCACTCAAGTCGATTTTCTTTATCTGCACATTCCACTGACAACGTTTACGGATGAGTTTGCAGGCTTAGGGTCATCTCACAAAATTCAAGAGTATATAAAGATTTCCGATAAGTAAAAACAAAAATACAAGGGGGCACCTATATGTTTACACTACCAGATCTATCATACGAGTATAATGCGCTTGAGCCGGTAATTAGCGAAGAAATTATGCGCTTACATCATACCAAGCACCATCAAGCGTATAT
>DATIIX010000027.1:0-3766 GCA_035479175.1 Saccharimonadales bacterium (SeqCode)
GCCGGTTCCTCCAATCACACCGCCCGCACCACAGCCACCTGAAACAGCGGGTGAACCAAATCAACCTCGACCACCGCAGTTCTAAAGTGAAGTAACACACTAAATAGAGTCAGAATTATATCTGGCTCTATTTATCTTTAGCACGTTTGTTGCGCCGCTCTCGAGCTTTGCGGTGAATGATTGCTGCCGCTTCACTAAGCTGGCCAAGTAGACCGCCCTTGCGCAACTGCGCGCGAAGTTTCATACGTGCATGTGCAGTAATCATATATTGCTGCCAGGCGACTTTAGGCCAGGCGCTTTTCTTAGTAAGAATCTCAATGACATCGCCGTGCTTGAGGCGATAGCTGAACGGCTCCATTTTCCCATTAACAATAAACCCACTGGCCTTAGATGCCAAGTCTGAGTGTACCCGATACGCATAGTCGAGCGGATACGCACCTGCCGGCAGGTCATAAATGTCGCCTTTTGGTGAATGTACAAAGATACGATCCCCAAAGAGATCAATGGTAAGATCGGCTTGATCAAAATCCTTACCTTCTTTTATGCGGGCCGCTGCACTTTGCAAGTGGCGAATCCAGTGAAGATCAGTAGGAAGTGCTGCAATAGTGCCCTTGGTGTATGCATCTGTTAGCTTTTGCTCATTGTAGTGGAAGCTCGCGGCAAGTCCGCGCTCGGCATAATCATGCATCTCGTGGGTACGAATCTGAAACTCCACCGCCTGACCGGTTTTTGTAGCAACTGTCGTATGTAGTGATTGGTAGCCGTTTGGCTTTGGTTTAGCGATGTAATCTTTAATGCGATCAACCATCGGCTCATACATACTATGAAGTTCACCGAGCACAAGATAACAGGTTGCCACATCATCAACAATAATGCGTAGAGCCATGAGGTCGTAAATATCATCAATATTGGGAACGCGCGCAAGCTTTTTGTAGAGACTGTAGATACTCTTTACCCGCCCATCAATTTGATGCGGAATACCTTCGGCGGCGAGATGTGCATCAACTTCATTACGGACGCTGCGCAGTTTGCGCTCACTCTTTTTTAGGTGGCTGTCCATGAGTGATTTTGTCTTCTCAAATTCCCCAGGGGAAAGATAGCGAAAACTCAGCTCTTCAAGCTGAACACGGACACGGCCCATATTGAGGCGGTCCGCAAGCGGAGCGAATACCTCGATTGTCTCGCGAGCTATCTTTTTCTGCTTTTCGACACTCTTAAACTGGAGCGTCTGCATATTATGAAGACGATCAGCAAGCTTAATAATGATCACCCGCACATCCTGTCCCACAGCAATCAGAAGCTTGGTGAGGTTATCTTTAGTTGATGGCAAGTAACTTTCAAGGTTGCGCATGCCACTACGTGCCTGGCCTACCTTGGTGACGCCATCAACGAGAAACGCAACATCACGTCCGAATAACCTCTCAATTTCCTCGAGTGAGGCATCGGTGTCCTCGACGGTATCATGTAACACGCCCGCAATCACAGAATCGATATCCATGCCCCATTCAATAATGGATGAAGCTACAGAGAGAGGGTGGACAATATAGGGCTCGCCACACTTTCTGAGCTGGCCTTCGTGCTTTGCTGATGCATAGTCTACTGCGTCCGAAAGACGCCCGAGTTGAGTCTGGCTATAGTGTTGTTTAGCAACCCGGAGCAGCTCGTCTTTATCCATCTGTCCTCAGTATAGCATTCTTATATACCTTGTTTGCCTAGTGATGTATACTAGAGACAACAAGCTAATGCTAAAAGGGGAGAGACATGAGTACACGAATAGCAATTAATGGGTTCGGCCGTATTGGGCGTAACGCATTTAAGATCGCTTTCGACCGCAACGATGTAGAGGTGGTGGCCGTCAATGATCTTACAGACACAAAGACATTGGCGCACCTACTGAAGCACGACAGCAGCTACGGCACGTACGCACACGAGGTCGGACATGATGACACTGGCATTATTGTTGATGGCAAGCACATCACTGTGTTTGCAGAAAAAGATCCCGCAGCATTGCCGTGGCGTGACCATGACATCGATGTTGTAATCGAAAGTACCGGATTCTTTGTAAAGCCTGAGCTCGCTAAAGCACATATCACCGCTGGCGCTAAGAAAGTTGTGATTTCTGCTCCTGCGAAAGGTGATGGCGCTGATACAATCGTTCTCGGCGTTAACGAAGATAAAATCGCAAACTCAACTGAGGTTATCTCAAACGCAAGTTGTACAACTAACTGCATCACTCCAGTAATGGCAGTTCTTGAAACAAACTTCGGTATCGAAAAAGCCCTAATGACAACCGTTCACAGCTACACGGCGAGTCAGCGTTTGCAGGATGCACCGGCGAAAGACCTTCGTGAAGCCCGCGCAGCGGCTGAGAACATTGTCCCAACCACAACTGGCGCGTCAATCGCAGCCGCGAAGGCACTTCCAGCACTTGAAAACAAGTTTGGCGGTCTTAGTATTCGTGTACCAACCCCTGTAGTGAGTGTGAGCGACTTCTCAGTACTCCTTAAAAAAGATGTGACAGTTGAAGAACTAAACCAGGCATTTAAAGATGCTGCAGCGAAGCCATTCTACCAAGGTATCCTTGCGGTAACTGAAGAAGAGCTCGTATCAAGTGACTTTAAAGGCAACAGCCACAGTTGTATTATCGATCTTCCGCTTACAAACGTAGTAGGTGGCAACCTTGTGAAGGTAGTCGCATGGTATGACAATGAGTGGGGTTACTCAAACCGTCTTGTTGAACTTGTCGCTGATGCAGGTCGAGCAGTAAAGAACATCTAGTCTATAGGTGCAATAGCAAGAATCCGCCAGGTAACACTGGCGGATTCTTGCGGTAACTTTACAGCCTTTTGCTTACCGCTTATACTTACTAATATGAAGATTTTTCTTGGCGCCGATCATGGCGGATTTTACCTCAAAGAAAAGATAGAAGCGTATCTCTCAAAGCGCGGCTTTGATTGGGAAGATGTTGGCGACAAAGAACTCGACCCAGGGGACGATTTCCCGCAGTTTGCTCAAATGGCAGCAACAAAAGTATTAGGCGAAGAAGAAAGCACCGACCCGCGCGCGGTTCTTATCTGTACTGGTGGCCAAGGTATGGCCATGGCTGCAAATCGATTTCGCGGCATTCGTGCAGCCGTAATCTGGGATAAGTTTGAGGCGCACGAATGTCGCAATGATAACAACTCAAATGTGCTCTGCTTGCCAGCTCGTGTTGTTGATGCACCAGGTGATGATCTTGAGATTTGGAAATCAATTATTGATGAGTGGCTGGAGACACCATTTGCTGGGGCGGCGCGCTATGTTCGGCGCAACGCGGAACTGGATGCCTTTTAACGATGAGTGAAATTGCCCCAACCATCTTGGCGGAGACCCCCGACGACTATAAAGCGACAGTCGAGCAATACCATGCGTTCGCAAAACGTGTACATATCGATCTTACAGACGGCGAATTTGCCCCCACCTTTACAGTGGGCGTCAATCAACTTTGGTGGCCTCAAGAATGGCAAGTGGACATCCATGCGATGGTGTCGCACCCAAGCCAATATGTCGATGCGCTCATTCAGATGAAGCCATATAGTATCATTTTTCATGCCGAAACGAATGAAGATTTATTGCCAACAATCCAAAAAATCAAAGCGGCAGGCATAAAGGCTGGAGTCGCCCTTTTAAAGCAGACGGTTCCTGAAATGGTGCATAACTACGTAGAAAACGCCGATCATGTACTCGTATTCTCGGGCAATCTGGGTCACTACGGCGGGAGTGCAAG
>DATIIX010000028.1:0-2289 GCA_035479175.1 Saccharimonadales bacterium (SeqCode)
TGAAGCTAAGTCGGTGGTTAATTCGTTTTACACCGTACAATTACAACATCTGGGGAGATGCGTACGCCAATATTGTGCTCGAATTGGACAGGAGACGCCAAAACCTTTTGGGTGATTACAAAAACCTGAAGTGTCCCGTAACGATGGTGCTTGCGGAAGAAAGCGCGGGTTCAACCGGCGAGCGCGCCATGCGCAATAACAAAATCTGGCACGATGGAGCCGCTCGTCTCGTAAAGCAAAACCCATCAATCTCAGTTGAATGGTTACAAGGCAGCCATCAACTTCCATTTAAACACTTTGCAGAGCTTGCAGAAGTAATTGATACATTTGCTTCGAATCTGTAATTACTATATAAAGAATCTAAGTTTTTCATAGTACACAAAGGTTATCTCAGGCCATTGAAGCGACAGAGACTCCGACAATCTTTCGTATCCAACGCCAGAGTAGACAAAAAGCGCAGAAGCGCTTGCTTGATTCAGGTGGTACAACCGGCCCGTGTGCACGCTAATGGTGCAACACGGGCCGGGTGGGCTTGTTGGCCCTCAGGATGTCACTCAGCCATGAGCGACACTACCGCACCGCCCCACCCCGTGAGGGGCGGGACCATGTTCTCGTAGCTGGCGGGTACCTCGCCGAAGACGTCAGCCCACAGCCCGCGCGTAGTGGACAGATCCTCCTCCTCCATGGAGAGGACGTTCCGGGTGAAGTACGGGCGCCGGTCGAGGAACATACCGCGACCGAAGATGACCGCACAGTCACCTCGGTACTTCTCGGTGAACTCGGCGTGTTGGCGCCAGACCTCCTCGATGTGATCAGAGGGGACGACACGAGCCTCTGGGAACTCCAGACGCAGGTACAGCCAGCGCCGGTAGTCCTTGATCGCCGCCTCCAGCGCCTTCAGCGGGACTGGCGGGGCGAGCGCCTCCCGGCCTTCGGTTGCCCGGTAGGCCAAGCGGTCGTGCACGACCTCGAGGTTGAGGTCGCGGATTGTCACGTCCAAGATGGGCGTTGACATTGTCTTGCCTCCAATGGAATCCTGAGACCCCGGTAATTTACCGAGATCATGTAGCTATTTATGTCACATTTACAGTAGACTTTAAAGTGTAGAATTTACAGCGAGCCAGCAATCATCTACTTTTTATATATTAGTTCTACAATACCAAGCAGCATCATAGTAGACCCACATCCTTCGGAGAAAGCAAGCTACACTACCATAATGTACTGCGCTGTGTCGCTGATCATGCCAAGGGCTGCTCAACTCTTATCGACCCCGCACTAGAGCTCTTCCTTTTTATGTCGCAGGGTCGGTCTCTCGGCAAGACTAATGGGTCGAATCACCATGGTCATATATATCAAAAGTAAAACTAGTAATCGCATCGCTATCTTGCGTAGGACGATAGGTGCCCGCGATGCCATTGCCAAAAGTTTCAGAGCCTAGGTGAATCATAATAGCAAACCGATCTTTATTACCCATAAAATCACTCGTATTTGGGGTAAGTTGGATATTTTGAGGGTAGCCTTGCTGAATATCTCGATATCCATGCGCCTCAAGAATGGCACCCAATTTAGAGCGCTCTTCGCCAATGGTGGTTCGCGGTATAATATAAGTACCAGTGATCTCTGGAAGGTTATCCAAACCTGCACCATCGTGAAAGTGTCCATTATCTGGGGCGCTATCTGCCATATGAAGACTAGCTAACTCTTTCCACATTAGCATCTCTGAGTTGCGGAAAGGGGCATGTAGTTGCTGTGTGAACAACATGTACGCAACAACCATTAGCAGCATTACAATCCCCGCGGCAAATAGCACAATCCAGTTCGTTCGTATACGAGATAAAGTGTTGCGTAAACTCATGTTCGTATTATAACCGATCACCACTATCAGTCTATATCTCATCTTAGCAGGGCAAACGCCTTATTAATTCGATCAGTTACTATTACTTTTATAGTCACCCTGCTGCAACATGTTTATGCTAAAATAAGCTCATCATGAAAATTACAACAGCTAAACTGCGAAAGTTCAATATGATCATGGCTGCACTACATGCGGCACAAGGAATATTAGTTTTGGCACTTAGTCGGTCATTTGACCTGCCGATTTCGGGCAATTATCTTACCTTCAATCAGCGTGTACAGCAGCTTGAGCCCACAAACCCGATACTGTTTCATCTCTCACTTCCAATGCTTGTCGCTATGTTTTTCTTCATATCGGCGTTTGCTCATCTGATAATTGCGACTACCTATTATCGCCGGTATGAGCGTGACCTTAAACGCGGCATTAACAAAGCC
>DATIIX010000029.1:0-2171 GCA_035479175.1 Saccharimonadales bacterium (SeqCode)
GGCAAAATTAACGTGTACTTTAACTGTGTCGGTGGTGGAGAAGGTAATGTCGAGGCTGATCGTACGGCGCTGACAAAAGAAGCGCAGTTCATTGGTAGCACAGTACTGGGGATGGATATTCAATATGGTGTGAACGTTAACTACACCGTGATGCGCGATCTTGTAAGCGCACTCGGCGGTATTACGGTAACGATTGAAAGTCGCGACCCTCGTGGTCAAATGGATAGTAACTTTGATTGGAAATGTGGCGTGGGTGATCCTAAGGTGAGCCGTGCTGAAGAACTTCAGCGTTGTCCTCCTAGTGGTCACTACATTGACTATCCTAACGGTTCTGTTAATCTTGACGCTGAACATGCACTTTATCTTGCGCAAGCTCGTGGAGACCTAGCACCAACATATGGATTTGAACAATCCAACTTCGATCGCGAGAAAAACCAGCAAAAGATTGTGAAGGCTATCCGCGAGAAGGCGATGAGTGCTGGAGTGTTAGCAGACTTTGGAAAAGTGAGCAAGATTCTCGATGCACTTGGAAATAATATGCGTACGACATTTGCAACGAATGAAGTAAGAACGCTCGTATCTCTCGCGAAAGATATTAAAGATGCTGACATTAAGTCACTAAGCTTTATCGATGGCAATCCTCCTTTGATGACGGGTAACGCTCAGCCTACTGCAGGAATGTACCAGTTTAGTGACATCAAGGCCTTTATCGCTAAGAATCTTAGTTCTAATCCTGTGGCTCGTGAGGGAGCGAAGATAGCGGTGTTCAACGGCTCTGAGACTGCGGGTGTAGCGCAGACAGAGGCTGACAAGCTCACAAGCGCAGGATTCACGGTTAGTGCAGTGGACAATGCCCCTGAAGGTACGTATGCGGATGTCGAAATTTACCAGATTGGCAGCGGAAACACGGCAACAAAGACAAAATTGGAATCAATGTTTAATGTGAAGACAAAGACTACTGAACCTCCTGTGACTGTAGCTGATGGAACAAACTTTGTCGTGATCTTCGGTAAAGCTCGCTCAACTGAGTAAATCAAGTGCTATAATAGAGAAGAATTATGGAGTTTTTAAAATCATCTAAGCGACGTTCGGTACTAAGTGAATCTGTCTATGTCGTATTAAACATAGCCCTTGCTGTCGCGATCCTGTCGGTAGTGAGTGCAATTGAATCTCCGCTCCCAGCTTTTGGTCTCGTACTTCTTAGTAAATGGCGAATTCTTGCTGTGCGGCCTCGATACTGGTTTGCCAATGTACAGGCAAATATGGTAGATATCATTGTTAGTCTAAGCTTTGTGGTGTTGTTGTACGCGGCAAACCGGGCTTTCATAGTCCAGTGTCTTCTCACTTTGGTATACATTGTATGGCTGTTGTTTGTAAAACCTCGCTCAAAGCGTATATACGTTGCTGTTCAAGCAGGTGCAGCTTTATTCTTAGGTGTTACAGCACTTATGTCGGTGTCGTTTGATTGGATGTCATCTGCCGTAGTCTTGTTTATGTGGGTTATCGGGTACAGCGCAGCACGTCATGTGCTCGGTAGCTATGAAGAGGCTCATATTTCGTTCTATAGTCTTGTATGGGGACTTGTAATTGCCGAGCTCGGATGGTTAATGTATCACTGGACCTTCGCGTACAGTATCCCGGGTGCTGGTGATATTAAGTTATCGCAGGGGGCTCTTATAGTTCTCGCAATTAGTTTCTTGGCAGAACGTGTCTATAGCAGCTATACGCGACACGGAGCGGTCCGTTCAGGAGATGTGGTATTGCCGGCGCTATTATCGGTAAGCGTTGTCATTATTTTATTGGCATTTTTTAATACGATTAGCAGCGCTGCCGTTTAAGCCACACTTCAGTTTCTGGCGGTAGCATACGAGGAGATGAACGACATGAATGAATCACACTCTCAGGACTCACAGCAAAATAAGTCGATGGAGACGCCGACACCACCGCAAAAAACGACTAGCGTCGTTTCGCGGCCTCGTTATAGTAAACGAAAGTTGTTACTGATCGTAGCTATTATCGCGGGTTGTATCGTATCGGCATTCGCCGGTGCCGAAATTCGCTCTTTACTTATGCAGCAAGCGGGCACAGTGACGAGTCGTGAAACAACTCAAAATGATGGCAATAAGGTTGTGACACAGGAAGAAGAAGACATTGCCAATGTGGTAAGCAAA
>DATIIX010000030.1:0-7026 GCA_035479175.1 Saccharimonadales bacterium (SeqCode)
GGGCCCCACGCACCCATCTATTTCGCGTGCTTCATAGCGGCCTCACGTGTCTCCGGCCGGCTCACCACACGTGCCCATTTGAGCGGTAGCAGCACAGCGAGGATACCGAGGCCAACCCCTAGCGTCCATACCATCACGTCAGCCCGATAGGCCATTTCCATGGCCACCATGCCGATGTTAATGACGAACCAGTAGCCAAACACGACGTCAGTCACCTCGGCCACCTTTGCCTTACCTCTATGGATGAACAGCTGCACCGCCACAAAGAACAGGGCGCCGACACCGTAGATCAGCAACGCCAGCATCCACCAATAGTCGATGATGAATGCCAAAGCCGCAACCGCGAGCGCCAACATCAGAGCGTCCGGACCATTATCCAGAGCATGATGATCGATGCGCCGCCACGGCAGCCGTGCCTCCTCTTCGGGCGTGTACGGCCAACAGCGGGCGCACCATCCGTCCAGCGCGTCGCTAAGAGCAGCCGCACCGAACAGGATGAGGGCAAGATGCCACTCATGCTGCAGGATGCAGCCTGGTACGACAAACGCCAGCACCAGGCGAGCAAGCGTTAGTAAGTCTGCAATGTATCTCATGATACTCCTTCGTGCTAAGAACTCGCCAAAAGTAGGTAACGCCTAGAGCTTTTATATCACATATGCGGTATCTCTACAAACACCATATGGCCCAGATTTTTATATGCTAAAGGCCCGGGTGTTTCCCCGGGCCAAATAGCACCGTGCCAGGCGGAGCGTCAGCCGAGAATCTTGGTCAACGCTCCGCGGAAAGTGGGAGCCTGCTGCACGAAGCCGCAATGTGCGGCCTCCACCCAGAACATCTTGATGCCCGGCACTACGTCGTGCCACCAGCCGGAAGCATCCGGGGTGACGACATCGTTGCCGGCACCACAGCACTGGAGGTAGGCGACATCGATACCGGCCAGCGAGGCGCAGGCCTTCTCCAGGTCGCAGACCTTCGTCAGCTCGCCATCATCGCCGACTCGAATCATCCATCGCAGTTGCTCCAGCCACAGCTTGCTGCTGTGACCACCGAGCTCCTGCTTGGCTCGCCCCTTGATGTAGGCGCGCCAGGCGACACCCGACATCGCCTCGCCGGCGATCTCGCGCATCGTCTCAGTGTCCGGGACCTCGATGTAGTCGTCCTTCGGCAGCACTTTGACGTGCGCCAGCGGGCGGAGCAAATGCCCGAACGGTGAGGTGATCACCCGGCTTGCGAAGGGACCGACGGCTTTCATCGTCTTCGCGCCAGAGGGTGCGTCGATGATGACGCAGCGCAGGCCACTCAACACATCCTCGTCCGGAATCAGCAACTCGCGGATCTCGCGAACGACAAACGGGACCAACATCCCACCGAGCGACGCGCCGACCAGCAAAACCTTCTTACCGCGACGGAGGCTGTTCAGGACGTCGAGGGCGGCACCACGTACAGACCAGTCCGGCTTGAAACAGTTCGGGCCGAACATCCCATACTCGGCAACTCCATCAGTGGGGATGCCGAGAGCCTGGAAGTTCTCGCCCCGGCTCAGGATGCCAGGCAGCAGAAACGCTACTTCGTCTTCACGGAGCATGTTCCAATACCAACTCTCTAAGGAGCACTGGGTATACCCAGGTCGTAGCACGGTGCTACATAGTTATATTATAACATAATATAACTATGTAGCAACTTCAGAAAATAGATGATAGGAGAGAAGAGCGGCTACACGACGTAATGGGCAATAAGTTTAGCCGTTGGCACACCCATAATATCAAATGGAATTTCAGGACTGCGATCAATAATAACCATCGGCCGATCCTTGTAGCCCCTAATCTCATCTGGCACGTCAGTCACGATATACCGCGGCGCACCCCTTGGCATCACTACAGGCTGCACCGCACGTTCGCTATCGGCACGGTTACGCTCTTTAATTTGCGCCACTAGCGTATCGACTTGCTCTTTAAAATCACCCTCAAGCTCATTATACGGCTTTGGCATCTGGCCAAGCGTACGCTGCGCACTTACTATTGGATCACAAACGAAAAATAGTCCTAATATATATTTACAAAGCCCTTCACGCTCAAGCATCACCCCAATCTCTTCAAGCGCTCGGCCATCGAGCAAAACTATATCAAACCCTTCCGCGCGCGCATCGCGAAGCCATTTACGCAGCAAATTATCTTTAAATGTCTGGCTCAGCGGTCGAGCACCTACTTTCGCGCTGTTCACCCCAACTTCACTAGTGTAAAGGAGCGATTCACGTTCGCTCTTAGGCATGTGATACACGTCTTTTACAAGTTGCACGCATGCAGCAATATTCGCATCATCTCCAAGGTAAGCATCGACTGCAGCAGGTGACCCAATGTCAACGCCCGCGCGAGTAATTGCAACTACTAAAACGCGAAACACTTGTCCCGCATCAATAAACATCACACTGTAGCCTTCGACGTCACGAAGGTAATCTTTCACCAACCCCACGACGGTGCCCTTACCGCTACGGGCTTCTCCATCAAACGTCACCAACTTCGGGAGGCTATTTTGCATTGTCTCTTACTATACACGCGGGTAGGGTACGGTCAACAGTAAACGAAGACTTTGTTACAATAGTTAACATGAAATTATATTCTTGGAACGTGAATGGGATTCGTGCCGTCTTAACAAAAGGCGCTTTGCAAGATTTTATTACTAAACATGACCCAGATATACTCTGTCTGCAAGAAACAAAAGCCGAGCGTGGACAGTTCGAAATTGATCTCCCACAATATGAGGAGCATTTCTTTAGCGCAGCCAAAAAGGGCTATGCGGGTACGGCGATTTTCAGTAAAATTCCAGCACTTCGCTATATCGATGGCTTCCCTGAGACTATCATCAAACAGTACAACGTAACCGGCGATACGTACGGCGACCCAAATAAAGAAGGCCGCATCATTGCAGCAGAATTTGAAGATTTTTGGGTTGTTACTTGCTATACGCCCAATTCAAAGGGCGATCTCTCACGACTATCGCTTCGCTACGATTCATGGGACCACGCATGCCTCGCATATTTACAGCAGCTAGAGCAAACCAAGCCGGTATTGTACTGTGGCGATATGAACGTTGCACACGAGCCGATCGACCTCGCAAATCCTAAAGCAAATGTTGGCAAACACGGCTACACAAACGAGGAACGTGAACGTTTTGACGACTACCTAGCAGCCGGATTTATTGACACCTATCGTACTGCTAATCCAGACAAAGTAGGAGCGTATAGCTGGTGGACCCACTGGGCAAACGCCCGCGCGCGTAACGTTGGCTGGCGCATCGACTATTGGCTCGCCAGCAAAGCCATTGCAGGCAAGATAAAAAACCCGCAGATTCATCCTGACGTTATGGGAAGCGATCACTGTCCGATTAGCATCGAACTATAGATGGACATTCAATCATCGGAGAGCATTCTATGCCATATTCTCTAGCTTTGCGCTAAACTAGTAAGATGCATGACTACTGGAAGCAGCAGCAGCCAACCCAGCCACTCTTCACTGATATAGAGTGGAGCAAGCCGGAACAAAAAGCGAGCCGAGGCCGTCTCGGTATTATTGGTGGCAATAAGCTAGGGTTTGCTGGCGTTGCCGAGAGCTATAGTACGGCACTCAACACCGGTGCGGGCGAGGTACGTGTACTCCTGCCGGATTGTCTTCGCAAAAGTATTCCACCTTCAATGACTGATGTTATTTTTGCACCCTGTAATCCTAGCGGCAGCTTATCGCGCGATGCGATGCCCGATCTCACCGCGCTCGGCAACTGGGCTTCATGTCTATTGCTCGCAGGCGATGCCGGCCGCAACAGTGAAACAGCAATTACCTATAGTGATCTTATTCGTAACTTTTCTGGCCAACTCGTTATTACGCGCGACGCGGTTGACCTCGTAAAAAATGATGCCGAAGCACTCGTAAATCGCCCAAACACCGTGCTCATCGTCAGCTTCGCTCAATTACAAAAGATATTCCAGGCAGTCTATTACCCAAAGATGCTGACGTTCAGCATGCAACTCCTCCAACTTGTCGAAGCGATACATAAATTTACCGTTACCTATCCTATTACGATCGCCGTACTCCACCGCGACACGCTCATCGTTGCACATAATGGAGAGGTTGTCACCACAAAATGGGAAACACCGCTCGCCATTTGGCGTGGCATCACCGCAGCACGCGCAGCCACCTACCTAATGTGGACACCAGGCCAACCCCTTCAGGCTATCGCCACCAGTCTTGTGACTAAAGAGTAATCTTGGTATAATTCAGGTATTGATTACTAGTCACGTGTGCCGCGGTGGTGGAATCGGTAGACACGTTAGACTCAAAATCTGATGCCCATTAGGGCGTGCCGGTTCAAGTCCGGCTCGCGGTACCAGTGATTAGTAATGAAGCATAGGCGTTTTGCACGCATCGAGTTATACTAGGGTAAGATATATTTTTATTATGCGCCCAGATGAAAACCGTCCAGCTACACCTTTATCAGTGCCCGCGCGTCAGAGGGCATTAATTAGTAGCAGCCGCGTTCAAGACAACAAAGAAGCGGCAGCAAACATTGTACGAAATCAGATTGATACGATCTATCAAAATGACCCGAGCGCCACAACGGAAGCAGGCGCTCAGCCTACTATTACGCCTGGGATCGCCCAACTCGAACCAGAAGCTATACAGACAACCCCAGCAAAGTCTCCGATTACCCCAGGCCCTGGCGCTATTAATATGCAGGCTGCAAACCAGCAAGCCGAAGCAATTAACCCCTATGGACGCACACACGATGAGTCGGAGCATGGGACGCCAACTGACGCTTGGCGCAAATACCATAGTGCTTGGCAAAGCTACTATCAACAGTACTACGAACGCTACTACGTCGGTCAAGTACACAACGTAAAAAGATCGCTCGAAAAAGACGTAAACGCATCAACCAATGATGCACCAGAGACAATCTCAGGTGACGAAGCTATGTATGATTTGCGTTCAAAACTGCGCAACCAGATCAATGAACGTGCACAAAAAGTGCGCAAGAGTCGCCATTTTATCCCAATTATTTCAGCGCTTTGTGTCATGCTAGTATTTGTGTTTTTACAGTACAACCGCTTGATGTTTGCAGCAATCGACGCTTACATCAGCCCGGGCAGCCTTGATCCATCAACGCTTATTATTGATCCAAGTGCGGTAGGCGAGGTAACGGGTGACCCTCGGTTGATTGTGCCAAAAATTAGTGTTGACGTACCAATCATTTGGACCGCCGATGCCGCAAACGAAAATTCACTCAATGCCGCAATGGACAAAGGTGTTGCTTGGTTTAACATTCAAGGCGCCAGTGCCAAACCTGGCGAAAAGGGCAACTTTGCACTCTCTGGACACTCCTCAAACGACTGGCTCGACCAAGGTAATTACAAGTTTATCTTTGCGCGTCTCGAGCAATTGGGTGAAGGTGACACGATTTACGTCAACTACAACAGCACCCGCTACGTTTACACGGTTAGCAAAAAACAGGTCGTGAAACCAACGGATGTTAGCGCGCTTGCCGTCGGCACTGACAAACCACGCATTACACTTATCACCTGTACACCACTTGGCACCGCACTCAATCGTCTGCTCGTCTTCGCGGATCAAGTCAGCCCGGACCCTAACTCTGCAATACAAGCAAACACCAAAACCACATCATTGGGCACTGCAACGCAGATGCCATCTAACTCACCAACATTCCTTGAGCGATTGTTCGGCGCACACTAAAGTCTTACATCAATCATTAGTCATTCGCACGCGATTGAGAAGCGTTTCAGCACCTGATTTTGTAAAGTAGTATAAGTATTTATTGCCGCTCTCTAGCGCGGCAGGCAGATCAAGCACATTGCTCGCAAATTTCTGGCTATTGGTGCCATCGTAGTCGTAATAGTAGCCATCTTTATTAGCAGATAACATATGATAGCCATCAAGCCATTGGATATCCCGGGTAAGCGGCTCTTGCAAGGTCGTCGTTGCTGCATCCTTAAGCTCAAGATCGTATGTCATGACGCGCGCGCCTTTTGTGACGTACACCATACGATTGTTATCTGGCGAGAAATCAAGGTGATCACCACCATTAGCAACCGTTAACGATGCATAGTGGGTGAGCGAAAGCACCGCATTACTATCGCTCGCTGGCAAGTCACCCCGTAAAATGTCCAATGTCGTCCCGTGTAGAATAACGACGTAGTGTTCGCCGTAGTACGACCCAAACGAGGCAAGAAGTGCCGTGCCACCAAGTCCACTATAACTCGACAACATCTTTGCCTTGCCGCTGTCAGACGACACATAGCCAACGATGCGCTGATCATTTGCATCTGGAAGTGTTTCATACATAATTACATTCAACTCGCTAACGCTGAAATCATCCACCGCACTCGCGAGGGGCCCACTCAAAGTCATTGATGAAATATTACCACGACGCAGTTCGTGCGAGGTAGTGAGCATATATACAACATTGCTGTCGTTCAATGCATAGCGCATCACCGACGCGCTCACACCAAGACCTGCCGATACATTAACGGCGCGGGATGCATCGCGGGTGTCAACGGAGATATATTCCTGCGTATTATTTACGGCATGTTTTACAAGAAGCAAGTGGCTGTCTTTATCCCATTCCACCAAGCTAAAGCTCTGCGTAGCACCATCAGCAGGCTGGGTATATGCCGATACTGGCACCGTAAGCTTCGTTGTCACCGGGCTATCCGTGTTCAATGTTGTCAAAGTGATTTCTGGTGCTGCCCCGTCGGCAAGCACAGCCATTGTATGCTCGTTTGGTGATGGTAACGCACTTACAACTGCAGTATATTTCGCAGCCGTACTCACCTTAGGGTCAGTAGGGAACAGTAGGGCGTAATTAAGCCATAGCACTGTGCCCGGCTTCACAATCACATCCTTTTTCGAGGTAGAGTAGCCGTTTTTGCCAATTGCCACCGTGTGGTCACCTGCAGAAAGCACAATCTTGCTCGCTGTTTTATTAGCTAACTCACTATTATCTGTTGTAACTGTTGCACCC